>JBGOXH010000111.1:0-8961 GCA_041479075.1 Bacteroidia bacterium
AGCTTGTTTAAACTCTGTTTTCAGAAAATAGAGATTCCCTAAACCAAAATATGCGGCGGAAAATTTTTCATCTTTTTTTATTGTCTCATTATATAAGGAATCTGATTCCTTATATCTCCCCAAGTACATAGAAATCTCTGCTGCATAGTAGTAATTGTAGACGTTTGTATCTTTAAGTGATATTGCCTTATAAAAATTCGTAAGTGCAGCCTGTAACGAATCATATTTAAGAAAAATATATCCGCGAATAAAATAACTGGCGCCTATTGTTGAATCAATACTGATTGTTTTATTAATATCAGTCAGAGCTTCTTTGTAATATCCTAATTCTATCTTGTCTTTTGCACGTCTTAAAAATCCGGCAGCATCATTTAAGTTTACATCTTTGGATAATATCCAGATTTCTTTAAAATAGAAGTTGTTACTGTCTTTTTGAATTAATTTGAATTGATCAATCTTAGGCAAAAAATCCTGTGAAAATGAATTGCAGGATATTAGTATAAAACAAAATACAATTATCCATCTGGGAGACTTACAAATCAACCTTAACATATTTGAAATTATTTCCCCGGCAAATTACTTGAAAAAATATAAATTATTAATATTCCGGAAAGGCGTTTGTAAAAATTTCAGGATCATTTTATTCGTTAAATCCGGTTGTTCAATAAGAGACAGGTGTGAAGCACCGGGAACAATAAAAAGCTGTGAATTCTGCAGAGTATGAAAAAGCGTTATTGTCTGGTCAATGGTTACCAGGTCATGATCGCCTGCAACAATAAGAGCAGGTGTTTTAATCGTCTTAAGCTGTTCAATAGTAAAATTCGGGTAATTATTCTATAAATTTTTGAGCTTCTTTTTTATTGCCGGAAGCTTTTCCGGAGTAGGACTGAGCTTCTCAGGATCATTGAAATATTTTTCCAGGAACGTTTTAGTCTGAAGTAGAATCGGATCATTTGGATCCATTACGACACTGTCATCCTTAACCATCCAGTTTTCATGAGTATAATTGGATCCGAAAGTGATAAGCCTCCTCACTTTTTCGGGATGCGCATAAGCTAATTCGAGCCCGTTATTCCCTCCATCGCTGAATCCGAGAATATTTACGCTTCCAAGATTTAATTTATCAATAAGAGCAGCCATATCTGAAGCCATCAGGGCATAAGTTATCTCTTTGTCGGAATCAGTAGTTCGTCCTTGCGCACGACTGTCAACTGCAATCACTTTATAATATTTTGATAATTCAGGGATCTGGAAATCAAAATCCTCTATTGAACCACCACCGCCATGTATTAATAACAAAGGTTCTCCATCTCCATAAACCTCATAATAGACTTTAATGTCATTTACATCAATGTACTTCCCGACGGCTAAATTTGATCCGTAGTCAACCTGGTTTTTTGTTTTAGTACTACACGAAACCAGAATAAGGACTGATAAAAGAAAAAGAAGGTTTTTCATAGTTCAGTTAGTTGGGTTTTCTTAATTTAAAAATGGCTGGATGAACTGATTTATAATTGATTATTAATAAGCTAAGTTATGAAATCAATCTTCGTTTCTGCATTCGCATTTTAAATATTATAGTAACTCCCGTCCCGTCAGTCACAAAGTACCGTACTGACAACGGGTTGCCTGCAAGTTATAACGCGATGCTGCTACCTAAAGAATTTCCCGGAATTGCATTGCAAACCAAATTTACACCGGATAATAATCAATGTCAAGTAAATTTTGGGAATAGTCCGGAGAAATGAAAGTATAGGGTACAAGGTTCACGGTTCAAGCTTGCCTGCCGAATCCGCCAACTGGCGGAGAAGGCAGGGTACACGGCGACAAAACGTAATTTTTATCACTGGTCATACTTAAATCCTATACGTTTGCGGTTTTTGAAATATGTCTCTTCCGCTGTTCTGGAATTTCTTGACTCCGGAGTGACGTTAATTTACTTCAGTATCAGCTCCTTTTTATTTTTCATCCTTCTCTTTCGTAATAGCTTCAGTAACGGCTTTTATAAAGTCTGTCATGGATTCGCTTGTGTTTTCGATGAATTGCTGCTTGTTTTCAGCTTTGATCTTATATGGATTCGTTTCAACAGCTTTTATTGAAATCTCATATAATCCTGTGTTGTCAGTAATTATTTTAGTGTCTTCCACATTATGTTTTATTACTGTTGTCGCTTCTGTAGTTTCTTCTGTTTCTTTTGTTTTATTTGTCTTAACTACTGTTTTATCCTCTTTTGTCGTAACATCTTTCAGAACAGTAAGAATTGATTTTGGAGGCAGAGGGATCCACCCGCTGTAATGCTTATTGGTAATACTATATGCTTTTCCAACAAGTATCTGGGGAATTGAAATTGTTGTAGTCCTTAAATCGTTGATCTTATATTCAGATTTATTTACTGAAATGCTTTTAACGCCAATTACAAGAGTAAGGTCGATATAGTCGTATTTTCCCTTGGTCTTTGCTATTGAGTAGTTGTATTCAAACCCGGGATTAACATAATACCTGAATGCAGTTCTATCCTTCGATAATTCCGGTATCAGAATAATTCTGGCTGCAACCAGATCGACCTTATTGATAGTTTTTATCATCCTTGTTATTGTAAGCTTTGGCAAAAGCGTATCACTCTTACTTTTATAAAAATTCTCCGCTGAACCTGAACATAAGTACTCCCCTTTGTATGCCAGAGCATTTCTTTTTACCTTTTCCCCAATAACCTTCATAACGTACACGGCAGCAGAAGGCAATATTGATCCGATTGCAGCCGCTGTTCCTACAAACATCGGCTCGACGGGTTTTTCTTTTGTATTTATACCATCTATCGTGAGTATGGTTTTCTCCGTAAGGATTTTCACTTTACCGTCATCATTATAATTCTTTAGCTGACAATAAACCGAACTTTGAAGCAGAATTGCCACAACCAGTGTTGAGATTAATTTTTTCATTTTACCTTTTTTTTGAATTTCCGTGATTTCAATCATTCCTGAGGTTCAAAAAAGGCAATGCCACTTACGCATACAAGCAAAATCAGGGAGCTGTAGACAGGATTCATTGCAAAAGGAGCTCCGGTGGCAAGAACCCATACTGCAAAGGCACCCATTGAAATAAAAATCTGTATCCACGCAGGCTTATGCCCGACTTTTTTTGTCAGCTTGAAAGTCCAGAGAAAAGTAAATATTATCCCCACTGCAAAACAGATCCATAAGAGCTTCTGCACCGGGATATTAGTTCCTTTACCAATAATTGTTTTTGCAGCGATCCATAATCCGACTGCTTCGGCCGGAATATACTTCAGCAGCCTGTCAAGATATTTATCAATTTCAGGCACCGTACCGACTCCTGTTGCAAGGTTTTGTTTGTAAACAGGGTCATCATTAATGTACTTCTGGGTAATAATTCGTCTGCTCATTTGCTAAAATTTTAAGGATTAAACTCGTGTATGTATAAAATCAATAAGTCTGTTTTATGTAGTCAAAGTATTTACGTTATCTAAACCTTTTTTACCAGTCAGTGGGTCCAAAGTCTGGCGGGGGAGTAAAGACTACCGCCTGAACATATTTTTTTATTTCGTCAGGAAGAAGCTCATTCTTTAGCTCAGCACCTACTTTTTTTCTTTTAAGAATAAACCCGGGAGTCCTGTTTTTTTCTTTGTACAATCTTGCTCCGAAGTATTCCTCGAACTTATCAGCTGTCGCGGCTATTGAAAAGCTTATGCCGAACAATGAGCTGACCTTAAAGCCATTTTTTGAAAAGATACTGTTGAGTTCGGTAACACGTTGTTCCTGGGGAATAAATGAAATAAGATTCCCTGAGGTGATAAGTGTATGACCATCAACCGGCTTATTATCTTTTCCAAATAAAATTACCTGTGCTGAAATAATTTCTTTTTTCACGACTGGCTGATATAATTTTCATTATTGATGTTTCTTTCGCTGTTTATTACGCCTCTTTGCAAGCAATACTGCTTTGTTGGCATCGACCAGACCAAAGCCTGTTGCATTATCTGCTCCCGCTGTTGCCGCTGCTCCTCCTGTTGCTGAATTACAGTTACCGGTAACTACATCGCGGGCTGTTTTCTGCATAATATTGCGAACGGCAGCAGGCTTTAACCCGGGACAGGCATTAAGGATGAGAGCAGATAATCCTGCAAGCTGGGGAGCAGCAGCTGATGTTCCGCTTATGGCAGCCCATCCGTCGTTAGGTGCTGTTTCATCTCCATCCGGATGAACTCCACCCTGGCATGAGACATCTATCTCATCACCCGGTTCCAGAGGTAACATTATATATGCAGCTTTGGGCTTCATGCCAACCAGTCCGCATACATCCGGTACTCTTCGATTAGGATAAATGCTGCTCATAAAGCCGCTGGCATAATCGGATGCCCGCAATGATCCATTCTGTGCCATAAAAGTGCCGCCGGCAGAAATACAGTCAGGATGCTGACCGGGGAAGCCGTAATGTCCGTTTCCGGCAGAAAATATTACTACAATTCCTGCTGCCCATGCAGCTGCGACTGCTGCTGCGAGAGCCTGATCGGCTGCACTCAGAGGGCCATTCTGATTGCTGCTGCCCCATGAGCATGTTATTATATCGGGGTTTAAGGCAACTGCAGCATTAAAACCGCTGATTGTATTTGCAAAGTTCATTTTTACGGGCAGAAGTTCAACATCCGGAGCAACTGCAAAAATATTGGCCGATTCGGCAGTTCCATGACCCACTTCATCCTTCCGGGGATCTGATGCTCCCGGCGCAAGAACCACTGGTGCTACCCTGTAGCCGCGGGCTGAGAAAAACGGATGAGCATAGTGCCCTGAATCGGCCATTGCTACCCGTATTTTCTTTCCGGTAATCCCGGCACGATGAGCTTTATCGGCATTAAGAGCAAGAGATACACCTGCCGGTACATCAAGATGCCAGTATGCCTTCAGAGGCGAAAACATTGAAGCAGCCATGGAATACCTGGGTTCTTCAAGGGCAATACCCTCAATCGTTTCTGCGAAAGGTGTTCCGGCAGTTGATATGAAGCCAGGCATTATTGTATTGGTACATTCAATGAATTCAGCAACAGCTTTTACTGCACCGGGTTTGATTACGGGGCGTTGCTTTATAATCAGCTTTGTTTTAAAGGCTTGTTCAAACTTCTCCCGGCTTCCGGCAAAATTAATCGTGAAATTTGTCACCTGGAGCACTTCGAAACCTGCTTCATGCAGCTGGTTTACAGCATTTTCAATGGTACGAGGTTCTGATTGAAAGCTAAGGATTGTAGATGAATTAATACTTGTCATAGCATTAAACATCGATACTCCGCCAACTGATTTCGGAGAGGCATGTGCAAAGATCTTTTTTGGCATTACATTGATCTTTGTTTTAGATAATTCCTTTTTTTTCGCTGCCATTTTATGTTCCTTTTTTAAGTTTAGAGACAGACTATTGAATGTCCTTAATGCAGGCACCTGTTCATCAGCCATTTGCTGACCGGTTTTAATGCCACCATTATGATTTACCATAGTGATGAAATCTTAAACTAAAATACTTTGAGAATCAGAATCTATATTGCAGAAGATTTTGATTTTCAGTCATTGACTACTCAAATTTATTAAATTAAAATAGCCATGTCAAGGATTTGGGATAATATTTTCGTTCATTTGGCTTCGGACTTCGGCCGATGTAGTCGGCTCCGTCCGACGAAGCCGGCGAGTTCGTAAAAGGTAGCTCGCCCCTACTTCGCAGCCTCCAAAATGTCACTCTTTTCCCAAAAAAGATTTGGCGGCATTGCTCGCCTTACGGCGATATGGTTTTGATCAATGTTTCTTCAATATAAACAGTTGAATTTCAGAACTTTTATAAATTATTGATTATTAGAATTATTTGTAGAATTTTCTAAATAACGGCGAGGGGGCAAATCCGGAAATGGTGCGAACCGTAGCCTTTTTGGTAGCGCCAATAAGGCTCTGTGTAGCAGGCGCCCAAATAGGCTACGGTTGTCATTTCCGGCCTCCTTTTCTTTGGTTCATTTCTTTTAGAGGAGCAAAAGAAATGAACATAATAATCATGAATTTGAATGTATAATTCGTCACTTTGCGACGTTTGTCGTTCTGTCCTTAGTATTCGGGACTAGGGACTCCGTCTCGTCCGCCAGCTGGCGGACAGGACAGCGAGCAAAGCGAGCAAATTCACTTATATTTCTCATCCTTCAGCTTCAGCGACAGGAATCCTTCCGGCATCGGAGATTTGACAGTTATGATTCTTCCGTCAACAGGATGGGGAAACGATAATGAACAAGCATGCAGCCTGATACGTCGTTTGAATTCATCCGAAGCACCGTATTTTCTGTCACCAACGATCGGACAGCCAATATCCGAAAGATGAACCCTTATCTGGTTCTTCCGGCCCGTATCTGTCCTGATATCGAGGAGTGTATTTTCATTAACCTGTTTTATCGTCGTGTAGTTTGTAATTGAAAATTTTGCATCCGGTCTTTCGCTGACAGAATGAACCTTTTGTGACTTATCCTCAATAAGCCAGCTCTTAATTGTATCCTCACTCTTTTCAGGGATCCCCTGGACAAGCGCCCAATAATGTTTTTCCGTCTCTTTCCATTTCTCCTTAATAATCTCCATGGCATCACGTGTCTTTGCAAAGAGTAGTATTCCCGACACCTCTTTATCAAGCCGGTGAACTACATAAGCCCTGTATCTTCCCTTACTTTGACGCTTCAGAAACTCTGAAATTATCTCCTGGATATTGAGACTGCCATCAGTACTTGATGTCGGCATGCCTGCGGGTTTATCAACAACTATTACATCATTGTCTTCATATAAGACCGGGAAAGGAAATCCTGCTCTCGCTGCTTTGCCGGCCTGCTTATTAATTTCTACGATATCACCAGGTTTCAGTTTATATGAATGCAATGTAACCGGTCTGTCGTTTACCCGGATAATGCTGCTTTGCAAAAGCTTCTTAATCCTGGTCCTTGGTGAATCAGGATAATGTTCTGCAAGAAATTCTATCAGAGTAAGTGATTTGTTAACCTTAGTTTTCAACCAGTTATAAGTTATTTAAATATTACTTTTATACTTTACTCTACCTGCCTTAAGGCTCTCATCAAAAATATCCTCCATCTTCTTATTCACGCCCCTCAATCCATTAACCACCTCCTCCGACCAGTCATGATATTTCCTGATCCGGCTCTTTGGCCATTTTACCGGCGGATTGACAGTAATATCGCGGACATTCATAATCTTATCAGCCAGCTTCAGCTTTTTTGCTCTTTCCGAAAGTGCAGGTGCATGAACTACCTGCATCCGTTTCCTCTCTTTTTTGCTGAGGCTCTTATCATCTGTTACTTCAAGGGTGACGGATAAAATCTCTTCGCCAAAAACTTCCCGGATCTTTGCAATCAGCTCATTCTTTTCTTTTTTAGTTTCAACAGTATCCTCAACAACATCGTGGAGGATTGCTGCAGTGATCAGTATAGGATCCTTTTCATCAGCTTCATTTGCAAGAAGACTTGCAACCTGTATCGGGTGATTTATGTAAGGTGATTTGTCTTCTCCCTTGCGGAATTGTTTTCTGTGCCTGCCGGCTGCAAACTCCAGAGCTTTCAGTATCAATGAGATATCGTTCATATTTCAGATATTATTAATATCTCTAAGATAGCAGATTTATCTGTTCTTTCTTTGTTCGTCCAAAGAAAGAACCAAAGAAAGGGCGCCGAAAATGCCAACTTCAGCCTTTTTGTCTGCCCGCTACACAAAGCCTTAACGGCGCCACCAAAAAGGCTGCAGTTCGCACCATTTTCGGTTCTGCCCCCGCACCGTCATTTAGTAAGTTCAGTAAATAATATTTATTTTCAAGACTTTATAGAGGAGCAAAAGAACCGAGGAATCCTGCGGATGCGGGATGACGAGCTCGGCGAAGCCAAATGAATGAACTGGGGTGTGGGGCAACGCCTCAATCTTTTGAGTAAGCAAAAGAACCGATCCGCTGATTGGCTGAGAGCTCGCCGACTACGTCGGCCGAAGTCCGAAGCCAAATGAACATATTCTAAATTAAACACAGAAGATCATATCATCAAACTTAATAATGTGTGAATTATGTAATTCATTACTGTAATTGTGTAATGCTTACTGGGATTAACGAACTTACTTTTAGACTATGAAAATTTATATTAGTTTAATAATTAAATTCTAAAGCTATGGCACATCCTGAATTTCAAGTTTCAACTGGTAAAGATGACAAGTTTTACTTTAATTTAACTGCCAAAAATGGTCAGGTTATCTTTTCAAGCCAGGGATATAAAGAAAAAAGTGGTTGCAAAAATGGTATCGCAAGCGTGAAAAAGAATTCTTCAAATAAGAAGCATTACGAGCGTAAAGATTCCAAAGGTGATCAATATTATTTTGTTCTTAAAGCAGCCAACAGTAAAGTTATTGGCAAAAGCCAGATGTATAAATCGCACGAATCAACGGAAAGCGGTATTGAATCCATTAAGACCAACGCCCGGTTGGCAAAAACTTATTACCTGTAATCAACTTTTTTCCCATCCCGGGAAAACAAATTACCTTTATCACCTTCGGCCGGGTTAAACTGATCAACCCTGACCGGAGTTTAAGGTAACATTACAATATGATAGAATAAATTTCTGTACATATGTTCTGTAAGCACGCTATACGTGATTCCGTCCTTATGCCCGGAATGTCTTGACAGTCCGCCAGATGGCGGAACAGACGGAATCCCGCGCCAGCGGGATGACAGACAGCTCGCCACATGGCGGGCAAGACAGCGAGCTAAGCGAACAAGACCCTCCTTCACTTCGTAATGGAGGGAAAAACAACATTCATATTGTTACAAATGTTACATTTGCAGTTACTATGCAACAGCAAGTAACGATACTTTAATAATCCATCAGACATGAAGAATTTTGCAGACACAATCTTTAAGCGTCTAAGCCGCATTAAGAAAAGC
>JBGOXH010000335.1:0-2734 GCA_041479075.1 Bacteroidia bacterium
AAACCTTTTAATTTTTTACTCCTATGAAAAAACATATCATTTTAGCATTAACCTGTGCAATTGCATTTCTTATTGCACTTCCTTCCTGTGCCCAAAAACCAAATAAGCTTACCGGAAAAGAGAAGAAAGCCGGCTGGGTGCTGTTATTCAATGGAAAGAATTTCATAGGCTGGAGACAATACAATGGAACCGAAATGCCTAAAAACTGGATCATTGAAAATAATGCAATGAAAGTTTTCACCGGTGAAGGTAAAAATCCCGGACAGGGTTCAGGAGGTGATATCATTTATGCAACAAAAAAATTCAAAAATTTCGAGCTTTCTATAGACTGGAAAGTTTCAGAAATGGGTAACTCCGGTATTTTTTATTATGTCCGCGAGGTTCCCGATCAGGGAATATATTATGCAGCTCCTGAAGTCCAGGTGCTTGATAATGTGAAAGCTACTGACAATAAGGTTGCTAGCCATCTTGCCGGCTCATTGTACGACATGCTGCCTGCTGATCCAAATACCGTTAAACCAACAGGTGAATGGAATAATATTGTAATTACAGTTAAAGATGGCAAGGTGACTCATATCCAGAATGGTGTAAAGGTTGTTGAATATGAACTCTGGACTCCAAAATGGGATGAAATGGTGGCTAACAGTAAATTCAAATCATTCCCTGGGTTTTTAGAAGGAATTGCAAAAGAGGGTTATATAGGTCTCCAGGATCATGGATATGCAATATGGTTCAGGAATATCAAGATCAGGGAGTTTTAATCGTTTTTTTGCGGGACGTACGGGAGTTTCGCCGGTTGGCGGATAAACTCACCAGTAATCTCTTGCCTGATAAAATAATTTACTGCATATATAAAAACTTAACTAAACTTATAAATACTGACCTTCAGTCTCTAATTTCCCCTGGCAAACAAATTTTTGTATTTAGTCTGATTATGGCTTAAATTTGATAATGAAACAAATAGACCTCTGATGTCAAGCATAATAGAAGGATATAATTACGACATCTTCATCAGTTATCGGCAAAACGATAATAAGTATGATGGGTGGGTGACTGAATTTGTTGATAATCTCAATAAAGAACTGGAAGCAACAATAAAAGATAAAATATCAGTTTATTTCGATATTAATCCCCACGATGGTTTGCTTGAAACCCATTTAGTATCGCGCTCTCTCGAAGATAAGCTCAAGTGCTTAATCTTTATACCGATACTTTCCAGAACATATTGCGATCCAAAAAGCTATGCCTGGAATCATGAATTTCTTGCATTTCTTAAAACTGCAGAACAGGACAGGTTTGGCCTTAATATTAAGTTAGGCAGCGGTAATTTTGAATCCAGAGTATTGCCAGTGCGTATCCATGATCTTGACGCAGAGGATATTAAACTTGTTGAATCTCAATTAGGTTTTATAAGATCAATCGATTTCATTTATCATTCCCAGGGAGTTAATCGACCATTAAGGCAAAGGGATGATGATGTAATTCAAAATGTAAAACAGCTACTATATCGTGACCAAATAAACAAGGTAGCTAACGCGATTGATGAAATAATACGTGGCCTGAAAAGAGTTCAGACCAAATCTTTGGTGGAAGATATACAACCTGGAGATACTGAAGAAAAGATAGAGAAATTGCTGGTTGCAAATGTTCAGCATGATGGAATAAAGCAGGAACCAGAGTCTCAAATCAAAAAAATCAGATCTGCAAGATCAAAAAAAGCTTTTAGAAACATAATAACTATTTTAATAGCATCTGTCATTTTAATTCTTGTTTTTTTCAGCTTCAGGGTTTTTTATCTCCAGAAAAAACGTGATTATGCCCGGATGGAGCTGATCCCACAGATTCAAAAATTGACAGAAGAGAATTTCACAGTTCCTGTTAGTGCTTTTGAACTTGCTCTTCAAGCTCAGAAATATTTAAAGAACGATTCTGTTTTAATCCAGCTGTGGAATAGAATTTCTGAGAATATTTCTTTGCAGACTCAACCTGAAGGTGCAGGCGTATATTGGAAAGGTTATAATCAGCCAAATAATCCATGGATAGAAATTGGAACAACGCCATTTAAAAATATAAAGGCTCCGATTGGTTATAAGAGAATAAAGATCGAAAAAGATGGATTTCAGACTGTTTTTTTAACCTCATTTAGTCTGCTTGGTCCTGGCCCTGATAGATTTGTAAAACTTGACAGCCTGGGGAAATTGCCTGAAAATATGGTTCGTGTCCCATCTCAGATAGCACCAAGATATAATATGGGCCGAGTGAAATATGCCGGTAAGCTTGTTGGAGAATTTCTTGTCGGCCGATTTGAGGTTACCAATAAAGAATATAAACATTTTGTGGACTCAGGTGGATATAATAATAAAAAATATTGGAATTATCCTATCTATATGGATGGGGGAAAAATATCATGGGACTCAGCTATGGATATTTTTGTTGACAAAACCGGAAAAAGAGGTCCGGCTGGTTGGGAAATCGGTAACTATCCGGATGGAGAAGAGACCCATCCTGTTGCAGGAATATCATGGTACGAAGCCTCTGCTTATGCTTCTTTTGCTGGAAAGAAACTTCCCACTATATATCACTGGAGTGTAATTGCAGAAACTTTTCAGGCGATGAATATTATTCCATTGAGCAATTTTAATGGAAATTCAACTGTCCCTGTTGGAAGTATGTGGGGAATGAGTTCATATGGAATTTATGATCTAGCAGGAAACGTCAGGGAATGGTGTTATAA
>JBGOXH010000130.1:0-7638 GCA_041479075.1 Bacteroidia bacterium
GGAGGCTATGCCGGTGAGCCTTACAAAAAAATCAGTCTCTACGAAGGACTTAAGAAAAAAGTCGATTCAAAATCTGAAGTATTGTTTGCCCAGGGTTGCAGGCTCACAACTAATGCTACTATCCCTTTTTTCAACTGGAAGCTTGACGAGATTAAATTTCCTTCGAGAGAGGGAAACCTTAAGCTGATTAAACAAGCAGTGGAAACCGCAAAGAAAGCTGAAATAGTGATCCTTGCTATCGGCGAAAATGAACATCTGTGCCGCGAGGCATGGGCAAAAACTCATATCGGCGACAACATGACCCTTGATCTTTTCGGGCAGCAGAATGAGCTTGTCGAAGCTATCGTTGCTCTTGGAAAACCTGTTGTAGCATATCTGATGAATGGACGGCCTCTTTCAATAAATTATATCGCACAGAAAGTTCCTGCAATTATTGAAGGCTGGTATATGGGACAGGAAACCGGGACAGCAGCAGCCGATATTATTTTCGGGGATGTCAATCCATCCGGCAAGCTTACGATTACCGTGCCTAAATCTGCCGGACAGCTGCCAATGTATTATAACTTTAAGCCAAGCGCCCAAATGAATGAATACCTGTCGCAGGATAATCTGCCTTTATTTTATTTTGGCTATGGATTGAGCTATTCCGGTTTCAGGTACAAGAATCTTCACCTCGATAAAGGGAAAATCAGGGTAAACGGTTCAGTAAAAGTTAAAGTTGAGGTAACCAATACAGGGAAGCTTGCCGGAGATGAAATTGTCCAGATGTACATTCGTGATAAAGTCAGCTCGGTTACCCGGCCGGTTAAAGAGCTCAGAGGCTTTAAACGTATCTCCCTGAAACCCAAAGAAACTAAGATTGTTACATTGGATATAAAGCCTGAACATCTGGCATTTCATAATATTGATATGAAATATATTGTTGAACCCGGTGAATTCGAAATCATGGTTGGAAGCTCTTCACGTGATGAAGATCTTTTAAAGACGACTCTCAGGGTTTACTGAAAAGACAAGTTTTGTAAATCTGCAGAGTCCGTCTCAAAAGGCACCATCCCGCTGAAGCGGGAAGAAAGTTAAAATACTATAAATCAACACTTTCCTCCCGCTTTTCGCGGGAGGTGGCCCTGACATTTACTGTCAGGGACGGGGTGGTTACTTTAACTTTTGAGACTCCCTCCGCAGATTTTTGCTGATATTTTGTTAAGATTTTTTCAGGCAGTATATCGAGACAACCCAGAGGTAAATCATACAGGCAATGAGAACTGTCATACCTATTGCAATGCTGCTCATATCGCTAATCCAGCCTATAAGCAACGGAATAACTGCTCCTCCGAAAATAGCCGTCATCATCAGACCCGAGATCTCGTTGCTTCGTGTTGGATATTTTTCTACAGCTATTGAGAATACGAGAGGCCAGATATTTGCTACTGCAAGGCCGATCAGAAATACCAATCCCCAGGCCACAACATGTGACTTTATCAACATGATTGAAATAAGAAACAGTATCCCCAGAACTGATGTCCACATAAAGAATTTGCGTGAAGATATCTTTGTAAGTATTATTGCACCTGCGAAGGTACCCAGCATACGTCCGAAGAAATAAACAAGTCTTCCTGATTCAGATACAGTCGGATCAATACCAAAATGTTTTGCCAGGAACTGACCTGAATTTGAGTTAAATCCGACATCAACACCCACAACGATAAAAATTGAGAGTACCATAAGCAGGATAAAGCCATTACCGAGAAGCTTGAAAGTTGAAGCAAGCGATACTTTCACCTCTTCCTGCTTTGACTCTTCAATTTTTATTGAGGCAAGCCATATAACTGCTAAAACTGATACTATCCCAAATACCAGGAATTCTAGCTTCCAATCACCAAATTTTGACGCAAAAAAGAGTGCTGCCGGTGCTCCGAGCATTGAACCGATTGCTTTTACAAACTGAGAAAAGCTCAGGAAGCTCGAAATCCTGTTCCCCGGAACGACGTCAACTAAAAGGGGATTAGCAGAAACCTGCACTATTGTGTTTCCTATCCCCAGAAGTGCAAAGCCTGCAAGCACCATCTTGAAAGAATAAAAGAAAAAGGGCACTACCAGCCCAAGAGCTGTTATTCCCATCCCGACATTGAGCATAAATCGCTTTCCCAGACGTGATTGTATGACTCCGGCAGGAATAGAAAGAAGAAGAAACCAGAGGAAAGTGGCTGAAGGAATAAGCTGGGCTAATGTAGCACTAAGATTCATATCCTTGCTTACCCGATCGACTCCGATACCTACCAGATCAACAAAGCTCATCACGAAGAAGCCCATCAAAACGGGAGATATTTTTTTAATATTTATTTTTTCAGTAGTCATGATTATTAGGGTTTAAAGTTCAAAGTTCATAATTAAATCCCCCTTCGAAGAGCCTGTCCCGTGTATCCGCCAATCGGCGGAGAAGCGGGAGGGTTGGGGGGATGTTTTTACATCAATGGCAGAGCATGCTGTATTGATTTCCAGAATTCATCATCGAGCAGGTATGCAGAGCCAAGAATGGCAGCATCTTCTTTCAATGTCGAAAGAGCTACCTTGCTCTGACAGCCTTCCTTCTTCAGGCTCTCTTCAAAAACTTTTCCAAAGAGGTTATAGGCATGTGAAATATTTCCTCCGATAACAAGGATTTCAGCTTTGAATCTGTTAAGCCATGGGGCCAGGAATATCCCCAGCCTTGATCCAAAATCCGCAAAAAAGTCAGTTACCGTTTTATCCGAACCGGCCAGGTCAGCCAGCTCTTTTACACCCTTCAGCTCTTTTCCGGTTACTTTCTTATACTGACCTATGAACCAGCGCGTTGTGAAATAATCATCTGCAATTCCGTCCCTGTATGGAATATGATAGATACAACCAAGCTTAGGCACTTCAGGACCGTCGACAATGGGAATGCGGTCGCTTATAAAGGCTGATCCGAATCCGGTTCCCAGAGTGATTGACATGGAGCGGTTTGCTCCTGCTGCACTCCCCGTCCAGGCTTCTCCTACGGCAAAAGATGAAGCATCATTCATAAACCTGACAAGGAAGTCGTCAGAAACCTCAAGGCTGCTCGCAATTGCATCAGCAATATTAAAACCATAAAGATTCTCATATTTTGTAACTCCCTTTATGTAACATATTCCTTTGACATAGTCGAATGGTCCGGGCATCGCAAAACCGATCCCTTTCACCTTTTCATGAGGTACTTTTGATAATGCACCTGAAAGAGCTTCAGTCCAGGTACCAATTATCACATAAGCTTTAGCCTGGTTATCTACTTCTCTCTCAGTGAGAGTTTCTTTGAGAATTTTCCCGGTAACAAGATCGACTGCAGCGCAGCTGATATGACTTCCGCCTATATCAGCGCCAATGGCAAGGTTTCGTTTCATATTCAAAATGAAATAATTAAGGTCAGGTAAAAAACGTCTAAAAAACAGACCTTGAAAATATTTAAATTTGTTATCAATGCAAAATTAATTCTGCTAAAATCTGTTTTACCTGCTTATTAATTTGAGAATAAATGATACCTGAACTGATTTTTTTCATAGCTAAATTGATTTAATTGTTATATTTTCGAATGGTTAATCACAATCATCAATATTTTTCTGATAAGCAATTAACCGAATAATAAGAATCAAAAACTAAAACTCTGATCTATGCCTAAAGTAACAAAAGAAGATGCGCTTCTCTATCACAGCAGAGGCCGTCACGGTAAAATAGAAGTGATACCAACAAAACCTTACGCAACACAATTCGATTTAAGTCTGGCCTATACTCCCGGAGTAGCTTACCCTTGCCTTGAAATTGAAAAGCAGCCGGAAGATGTGTATAATTATACAGCAAAAGGGAATCTTGTCGCTGTTATTTCAAACGGAACTGCTGTTCTTGGTCTTGGTGATATCGGGGCAATGGCCGGGAAACCGGTTATGGAAGGTAAAGGCCTGTTATTCAAGGTTTTCGCCGATGTTGATGTTTTTGATATTGAGGTTGATGAAAAAGATCCTGATAAACTTATTGAGGTCTGCGCAAAGATAGCTCCCACATTTGGAGGAATAAATCTTGAGGATATTAAAGCTCCGGAATGTTTTGAGGTGGAGACCAGGTTGAAGGCAATGCTCGATATTCCTGTCTTTCATGATGATCAGCATGGTACAGCAATAATCTCAGGTGCAGGACTTCTCAATACACTTGAGATAACCGGTAAAAAAATTGATAAAATAAAGATGGTTGTTTGCGGTGCGGGTGCTGCCGCAATATCATGCTCACGACTCTATCTGTCGCTGGGTGTGAAAAAAGAAAACATTGTAATGGTTGATTCCAAAGGCGTAATTAACCGGAAAAGAAAAGATCTTAATAAGTACAAACAGGAATTCATTACAGACAGGGACATCGATACTCTGGCCGAGGCTGTTAAAGACGCAGATCTTTTCCTTGGCCTCTCTGCAGCTAATATGATGTCAAAAGAGATGCTTGCCTCTATGGCAAAGAATCCGGTCGTTTTTGCAATGGCCAATCCTAATCCGGAGATCTCATTCGAAGATGCAATGGCTACCAGAGATGACCTTATCTTCGCAACCGGAAGATCAGATTATCCTAACCAGATAAACAATGTTCTCGGATTCCCGTTTATTTTCCGTGGCGCACTGGATGTCAGAGCATCGACTATTAACGAGGAGATGAAGCTGGCTGCCTCTAAAGCTCTCGCATCGCTTGCAAAAGAGCCTGTTCCCGCTTCAGTCCTGAAAGCATACAATGTTGATAAGCTGACCTTCGGTAAAGATTATATTATTCCCAAACCCCTGGACCCCAGATTGATTTCATGCGTTGCATCAGCAGTTGCGAAAGCTGCTATGGATACGGGTGTTGCGAAATATCCGATTAAAGACTGGGATGCTTATAAGAAAAGCCTCGACAGGAGGCTGAGCGACCATATTAGAAAGGTCGGGGAATTAATTATATAGGAGAAACAAGACAAAAGATAAAAGAAACAAGATTGCTACAATCAGAATATCTGAGTTTTCTTCTTCCGTTCAGCAATTTGCCGGCCAACCTTCTTTTCGTACATTGAAACGATAATATCAGCTGTTTCAACAATACTGAATGACTGGCGGTTTATTGTTGTATCGAAGAGATAATCAATGTTGAGCTGCTTTTTTTCAAGGAATGTGGTGATGAGGTTAAATCTTTTTTCGTCTGTATCGACAACATATTCCTCAGCTGTTTCAATATCCATTTCTTTCTTCTTCATTACATTTTCAACTCTCCAGTAGAATGGAGCAATCAATCTTACATGCAGCGAATCAACAATATCATGGGCAATAGAGACTCCTCCCCTTCCGACCAGAACAATATAACCCTCTTTACAAATTGATAATACAACGTCTTTAATTGCCTTTTTTACCCTGAGATCGCTTACAAATCCACCTGAAAAAGCCATTATCATCTCCGACATATTTGACAGCTCAATACCTTTATAGAAGTTCTCAACTCTCTGGGTATCTGTATTCAGCTCTTTTGCAATAGCATAGATAATATCTTTATCGATCCATTTCCACTTTGAGGTCTCCGATTTGCGGTTTAGGTTATCTACTACATTCGCAGCCACCTGACGGGCATCACATCCTGTTTGTCGTGAAATTGTAATAACAGGGCCTTCTTCGCCGGCAGGCTTTTTCAGGATCGACTCTCGGTGCCGGCTGTCAAAATAATCAAAGAATTTATCCATAGTTAACTATCTCCTATCCTCGAAACTAATCTCAAAAAGTTGGTAAAAAAGCATTTTACAGCCTGTAAATGAACTACTTATCCCGTATTACATACGGATGGGATCACCATTGATCCCAAGGCAATTCCGATGGAATTAAGGACGTTATAATTTACGAATAATAAATGAAAACTGAAAATTATTTATCATTTACATAATTAAATTATTTCTAAATAAATGGTTTCCAGGCTGGTAAAATACTATATTTTGATATGGTTTTCAAGGTATTATTAGTTGACAATGAAACTCTTCTTCCACAATTTGTATTGAAAAGTATTCCCTCTCAATTTTACCGGTGTTCAGGTATTTGTTTATCTTTACTTTTTACAAAACAATATTCCCAAAATCAAATTAAACTTATCTTTATGAGCACATCTATTTTTTCCAGACCAGAAATGATCTGGTTTATTATTGGTCTTGTATTATTTGTTCTTGAACTTGTCGTACCCGGATTTGTAATTTTCTTTTTTGGGGTTGGCGCCTGGATTACAGCACTGGTGTGCCTGATCTTTAATCCTAACATAAACCTGCAGATTATTATTTTTGCAATTACTTCTGTTCTCTCGCTATTAGCATTAAGGAAATTAATTCAGAAAAAATTCTTCTACAGCAAAGAGGGTCGTTCCGAAGCTGTTGAGGATGAATTCACCGGCAAAGAGGCTGTTGCGACCAAAGACTTCGGGTTAGACAAAAAAGGGAAAGTTGAGTTCAAAGGTACATCATGGCAGGCTGAATCTGAATCGGAAATAAAAGCCGGACAAACAGTTATTATTATCGAAAAAGAGAATTTCAAATTATTCGTTGAACCTAAAAAATAAAAAAAATGGCAGGATCTAGCTTTACTTTCATTCTGATAGGTGCAATCATTCTTGGTTTCATTCTTATTGCATCTATGATCAAAGTTGTTCCGCAGAGAACAGCTATCATCGTTGAGAGACTTGGTAAATACAAGGCGACATATTCAGCAGGTTTCCAGATAATTATACCTTTCATCGATAAGGTACGCTACAGACACACCCTTAAGGAACAGGCAATTGACGTCGCTCCGCAGATATGTATTACTCGAGATAACATAGCTGTGGAAGTTGACGGGATATTGTACCTCCAGGTACTCGATCCCCAGAAAGCTTCTTATGGCATTGATAACTACCGGTTTGCATCTATTCAAATTGCTCAGACAACCATGAGGAGTGTCATTGGTAAACTGGAACTTGACAAGACCTTTGAAGAGCGGGAAACTATAAATGTATCTATAGTTGATGCAGTTGATAAGGCAAGCGAACCCTGGGGTGTTAAAGTTACTCGTTATGAAGTAAAGAACATTTCTCCACCTCAGAGCATTCGTGATGCCATGGAGAAACAGATGAGAGCAGAAAGGGAAAAAAGAGCAACTATTGCCGAATCAGAGGGAGCACGGCAGGCCAAAATAAATGTTGCTGATGGTGACAAACAGGAGTATATTCTTAAGTCAGAGGGTGAAAAGCAGAGGCGTATCAACGAAGCTGCAGGACGTGCTTCTGAAATTGAGCAGGTCGCAAATGCAACAGCTAACGGATTGAGAGCTATATCAAAAGCAATCTCTGAAGAAAATGGTCTGAATGCTGTAAACCTTAGAATTGCAGAGCAATACCTTAACGCTTTTGCCGGTCTCGCAAAAACAAATAATACAATGATATTACCATCTAATCTTTCGGATATCGCAGGTGTTGTCGCAACAGCAACATCGGTATTCAATGAGATAAAGGATAAGAAGAAGTAAGGAGATTCATGTACTCACCCCCTTTATTTTTCCCCCTCTCTACTTCGTCTACCCTTTATACACATCTCTTTTTGGGGGTTAGGGACATGTTGATAAGTTAGTTTGA
>JBGOXH010000037.1:0-15252 GCA_041479075.1 Bacteroidia bacterium
CATGGTCTTCAGCCATCTTTTTTGCATTGTCGAGAGTTACACCAGCTCCTTCCACCTGTGTATGGCTGCTTAAGATCTCCATCCCAAGATCATTTACCATCTTCCTGAATTCAACGGGCTCATACTTGTAGAACTTTCCATCGGCATATCCTGCAAGCTCAATGTACTTATATCCAATATCAGAGACTTTTTTTAGTGAGCCGGGGACATCTTTATCCATGGCATCCCTTATCGTGTATAGCTGAAGTCCTATCTTAGGCGCGCTTTTACATCCGTACTGTGAAAGCACAATTGCTCCGAATGTCCCGGCAGCGGTAATTCTCAGGAATTCTCTTCTTGATTGTTTTGTTCTCATGGTATCTTATTAATTACGAATTACAAATTACAAATTAAAAAATAAAAATAATATAATCCGGGAAATATCTGAAACTATAAAGAGTTTTTTAATTGAACAGGTCAGTTTATGGATATTTTAATGAATGAACTTATTGTTATTTAACTGGAATAAAGTTGATATAATGGTTCTGATTTATTTATTTTTAATAATTTTAATCTTGGAATTCTCAGAATGAAAACACGTATCATCATAGTTTTTTGTTTCTTTGCCAATTTCACTTATCTACTTGGTCAACAGCCAGTTGATTCCGAACAGAGAAAAATTCAGAAGCTTGATGCAGAGGATCTGGCATTTAGAAACGATAGTGTTGAAATAAATGTAACCTCTGCCAGCCGAAGCTCAAAGCATATAGATGAATTGCCAATCACGATTTTTGTAGTCACCAGGGAGGAAATAATTCGCAATCATTATAATTCATTAATAGATATAATAAAAAGTCTGCCAGGTGTAAGAGTCTCACAACCAGGTTCTGGTGAGCTTGGAGAGAGCTTTGAACTGAGAGGTCTTGTAGGTAATCTTTACACAATGATCCTTGTAAATGGCCTTCCTGTTAAACCAAGTGCAGTTATCGGGATGCCTATTGGTGAACAGCTTCCTGTTCGTCAGGCTGAAAGAATTGAAATTATTTACGGTCCGGCAGCAGCAGTCTACGGAGCTGATGCTGTTTCAGGTGTGATCAATATTATTACCAAAGAAGCAGAAAAGGGAACTTTTGTGATGGGCGACCTGGGTTTGGGACAAAACGATTACCGCAGCGGCAGTTTTATGGTGGGTGGAAAAACCGGCAAGAATAAGAATATACTTCAGTACAGCTTTTATGGTGGACTTACAGAGGTAAGCAATCTGAATGTCGAAAGCGGGTATGATGAAATTTATAATCCATTGCAATATTTTCAGAAGGCCGGCAAAACTTTTAAGATAGGAAGTACAACCTATGAGCCGATGGAAATTACGGAAAGCATTTTGCAGGCAGAAGGGATAAATCCATCCGATTTTATCCACGAAAACTACCCGAAAAATTATGAAGGTTCACTGACTCTCCCAAAAATAGAAGATCTGCCAGCTTCAAGCAATAATCTTGGCTTCCAGCTCAAGTTCAGAGGTATTTCAATGGCATTCAATAATATGTACAGAAGAACCCATAGTTCACTCGGCCAGTCTCCTTACTTTTATAAATATAACAATCCACAGAATTACTGGGCAGAAAATATAAGATCAACAACTTTAAGTTATAACCATGAATGGTCACCGAGATTTACAACAACCACAAACTTCAGTAATCTCGATTACAAAATGGATAATAATTCCAGCATGGGAGTAACATTTATCGATTATACTGATAAAGTTTACAGGTACGCAGCAGGTCGCGACATATTACTGGAGCAATTATTCACTATCATGATTAAAAATAGTCTTGAGATCATGTCAGGTGTTACTTATCAGTATTCCGGTAATTTGCCGCAAACAAGTTTCCTCGATGCTCCCTTTAATCCGAAAAATTACAAATACTACAATACCAGCGTTGATTATCTTGATACACTAACCAACAATTTTGGCATTAATCCTCTGGTATATCACAACTTTTCAGCCTTTACCCAGGCTTATTATTCCCTTAAGTCATTCAGATTCATGGGGGGAGTCAGAGCAGATAACAACTCCCAGTACGGATTTAGCATAAACCCAAGACTTGCAGGAATGTTCATCCTGAGTCCAAAACTAAGTTTCAGAGGTTCAATCGGTTACGCATATAAAGCTCCGCCGGCTTCTCTTGAATGGCAGTCACTTGCCTATAGAGCCGGAGCTAATCTTGACAGTCTTATTTATATAGCCATTCCAAACCGTGATCTTAAACCGGAAAAGTATATTTCGGTAGAGCTCGGAGTATTAAAAAAATTTAAGAGAGGAATGAATATTAATGTATCAGTATTTTATAATGAAATTAAGAACCTGATTGTTGATATGAATGTTCCTGTCGATGATCTTTACCTGCCGCTGGCAATTAAAACATCAGACACTGCTTCAGTATTAATGAGAATTAATAGCAGCAGTTCAGTGTCCCGGCTATATGGTTTCCAGAGCACGATAAAACGTGATGATATTTTAAAGTCTATCCACCTAAATCTTGAGTTAAGTTTGACTTTTACAACTTCAAGCCAGAAAATACCTGATTTTGTTAAAATGGCAAGTGACTATGTCAGCAATTTTAAGCTCAATCCTGCTCATCTCGGGCAGCTGAAGATTTCTGCCCAACCACTGAAAAATTTATATGTCCAACTCACAAATATCTGGGAATCAAGCTGGCTGCGAGTTGTCATGCCAGTCAAGGATATATATAATAAGGTAATCAAAGATTATGATGGCTTCTATTGTATGGATTTTGTTGCCAATTATAAGTTCGGAACGAATCTGAACGGTTTTATAAAAGTCAATAATATCCTTGATGAAAAATACGGAGGGCCGGTTTATTCAGGAATGAGAACTGCCCTGCCTTACGATCCTCAAACCGGAAGAAGTATTCAATTTGGTTTTACCTATACACTTAACTGATGAAAAGAAAAATTGCAATCATAGGATTGTTGCTTACCTTTTCATTATTTCTGAATTATACCAGCGGTCAGGATACTCTGTCTGTAAGATCAGACCTGAAAATAAAACGTGAAGCTGATTCTGCCCTGGCAGTTGAGTATTTTAAAAAAGCACAAACATTCTATTCTGCTGATAATATCGATAGTGCTACTGTTAATATCTACAAATCGGTTGGTGTCGCAACACAAGAGAATTTCATACTTGTAGCTGCGGTAAATTATGAATTACTGGCATCGATATATGAAGCACAGAATAACTGGGAAGAAACTTTGCGTAATTACATAAGAGCTTCATCTGCGTATTCAAAACTTGGAGATAAAAAAAATGAAGCAAGAATTTTACATATAATAGCTGAAAAATACTTTCTTGCAGGTGGTTATAAAAAATCTGCCCAGAATTCCGAACAGGAGTTTATTTTATATGAAGAGCAGAATTCAAAGATGCGGGCATCGACTGCTGAGATGGCAGGGAAGTCATATTACTATCTTCCAATCGATTCATTATCAACTAAATGGCATAATATTGCAGCTTCTTATTTTAAAAAAGATTCTGATACTGCCGGATTTTTGAGATGTTCTGAAAAATTGGGTTCCCTTTTTATTCAGATTGGAAATTACGATAAGGCAAACAATGAATATGAAAATATCTTATCAATCTATTCGCAGAAAAATGATTATAAGAACATTGCAGCAATCTATAACCAGTTAGGGTTTCTCGCATTTAAAAAAGCTGATCTGAATTCAGCATTAACCTGCTTTGAAAAAGCAGTTGAAAATTCTGAGAAAGGAGGCAAAGATGATTTTTTCCTCACCGATGCCTGGTCAAATATTGCTGTCTGCCATCAGAATCTGGATAACCAGAAAGAGATGCTCCAGGCATTTCAGGAGGCCCTGAAGCATGCCAAAGATTCAGAAAGAAAAGATGAAGCTGCCAGAATTGAACGTATCCTGGCAATGATATATTTTAAAAAAGGTGATTACTACCATGCTGAGGTTTATTGTTTGAATTGCATTGAATCTGCAAAAGCATCCGGAAATTTTGATATCCTTCAGTTATGTTATAAAGATTATTCAGCGGTTCTTGAAAGTGGTAATGATTTTGTCAAAGCCCTTGAGTATTACGAAAAACATCTTAACCTGCGAGATTCCCTGATTTATGAAAACCGTCTGACAGAAAAAGCAACAACAGACAAACTTACTGAACTTGAATCTGTTGAGCAGAGATTAAGAAGCGAACTGGCGTCGGAGGAGATTCAGGGACTAGAATTAAAAACTCTGAAAGCTGAATCATTAAGAAAAGAAAATGAGGTCAAACTCCTTTTAAAACAACAGGAGCTTGACAGGTCGGAAAAAGGCAGACTGGAACAGTCTCTTGTTCTTGAAAGAGAAAGGTTTGAACTCAATAAAAAAGTACAGGACATTAAATCCTTAAAGCAGCAACAGGCAATCGATAGTCTCAGTTTGAAACAAAAAGATGATGAAGCAAAAAATCTGGAAACTGAGAAAATGCTTCTTAATACAAAAATAGAACAGCAGAATCAAAAGGCACTAAAGGATAAACAGATCCGCAATATGGCTGTAGGTCTGGGAGCACTTATGGTAATTGTGGCTTTAATGATCCTTGCAGGACTTATTTCAACACGAAGACAGAATCAGCGGCTGGCTGAAAGCAAACGCCAAATAGAAAAGGTCAACACCGATCTGGAAATCAAAAATGCAGAAGTATTGAAGCAGAAAGACATAATCGAACAAAAAAATCAATCAATAACCGACAGCATCCAATACGCAAGCAGGATACAGACAGCAGTGCTCCCGCCAATTAATTTTCTTGAAGACTGGGGAATAGAAAACTTCATTCTTTTCAAACCAAAGGATATTGTAAGCGGTGATTTTTACTGGGGTGTGAAAAAAGATGAAAAAATCATTATTGCTGCGGGCGATTGCACCGGACATGGTGTACCGGGGGCTTTCATGAGCATGCTGGGACATGCTTTTCTTGATGAGATAATCAATACCAAAGAAATTAAAAATGCAGCGACGATTCTTAATTTACTCAGAGATGAAATTATAATCACCCTGAAACAAAAAGGTACAACTGGCGAAACACGCGACGGAATGGATATTTCTCTGGTGATTCTCCACCTTAAAGCAGGAGTGCTGGATTATGCTGGTGCAAATAATCCTCTTTATATTATCAGGGATGGTAAAATGCTAAAATTTCAGGCCGACAGAATGCCAATCGGAATTCATTTTATCACCTTCACACCATTCACAAACCAAAAAATTGAAATAAAAAAAGGCGATTACCTGTACCTTTTTTCAGATGGTTATGCCGATCAGTTTGGCGGACTGAAAGGAAAGAAATATATGTACAAACCATTTCAGGATCTTCTTCTGCAAAATCATTATAAACCATTGCAAACTCAGAAAGAGGTGCTTGATGATACCTTTGAAAAATGGAAAGGCGACCGTGACCAGGTGGATGATGTAATGGTAATAGGGATGCATCTATAAATATATTTTGTAAAATTACCCCCTTCCCGACCTTCCCCCAGGGGGGAAGGAGTGAAAAGCATCCCGCTTAGGCGGGATGGGAAAGGGGGTTATAAAATAATGTAAATAATTAATATTGAATCAGTTAGTAATAACATCCGACGGTTCTCATACAATTTATGTTCCTGAATTAAATGAGCATTACCACTCTATCCATGGTGCTATCCGGGAGTCTGAATATGTTTACCTGAAAAATGGATTTGATTTTTGCAGCAGTGATCCCGTTCACATTTTTGAAGTTGGATTCGGTACCGGGCTTAACGCTTTGCTGACAGCTATGAGGTGTATAAACGGGAAAAGAGAAGTATTTTATACATCAATTGAAAAGTATCCTCTTGAAGAAAATGTCTCAGGTCTGCTAAACTACTGCTTGTTTACAGGTAAAGAGAGTAAAAAGATTTTTGATGGTATATCTTCATCGCCGTGGGGTGAAATGAACAATATCTGTAAAAACTTTAACCTTAAAAAAATTAATGGAGATATAATAACCGATAAACTTTCCGGCAGCTTCGATCTGATCTATTTTGATGCCTTCGGTCCTGATAAACAACCTGAAATGTGGACATTTGTGATCTTTGCTAAAATCAATGATATTACTAAAACAAATGGAATATTAGTGACATATTCAGCCAAGGGTGATTTTAAAAGAATTCTAAGAAGTTACGGATTTAAAGTGAACCTTCTCCCCGGCCCACTAGGAAAAAGACATATAATCAGGGCAATTAAAATCTGAAAAAATGTTTTAAAGACTTTTTTACTATACTCAAAGTGTTATCTTTGCGGAAATTTTAATTCAAAATTATATACTATGAAAATCAAGGGATTTATTGTTCTTATTGTCACACTGGCTATAATGCTTGGTTCCTGTGCGAAAAATGCAATACAAAGCTCAAAAATGCTAAGCAATATAGATTCACTTTCTTATGCTTTTGGTATTGTAAATTATAATGCTCTGTCTGCTGATAGTCTGAATCTTAATCCGTTACTTATAGCAAAAGCAATGTTTGACGGAAAAAGCGGGAATCCTGCCATGAAGGATGAAGATGCAAGAGCTTTAATTTCGGTTTTTATCAATAAGCGTGAAGCTGAAAGAGTTGCCAAGCAAGTTGAAGCAAATAGAATTTTATACAAAGATTATATTGAACAGAATAAGGCTTTCCTTGCTCAGAACAAAGAAAGGCAGGGAGTTATCGTTACACCCAGCGGCCTTCAGTATGAAGTTATAAAAATGGGAACCGGTCCGAAACCAACTAAGGATAATACCGTAAAAGTCCACTATGTTGGCACTCTGATCGACGGCAAACAGTTTGACTCTTCAATTGACAGGAAGGAACCTGCAGAATTTCCGGTTTCAGGTATCATTCCGGGGTGGACAGAAGCCCTGCAGCTGATGCCCGTTGGTTCAAAATTTAAAATTTATCTTCCTGAAGATATGGCCTATGGTGGAAACCAAAGAGGTGAACTGATCAAACCGTTCTCCACTCTTATCTTTGAAGTTGAGCTCATCGACATTGTTAAGTAATGAGGATAGCTGAGATACATACAGCAAAAGGGTTAATGAAGGTCAGCTTTTTCGAACAGGATGCTCCGGGTACCATAGAAAATTTTATTAACCTCGCAAAAAAAGGTTTTTATGACGGACTGGTATTCCACCGATTCATTCCTGATTTTGTGATCCAGGGGGGTTGCCCATTCTCGACAGACAGCATACCTGCTTCGGTAAAGTTTTTGAAGGAACTGACATAATTGATAAAATACGTCAGGGTGATAAAATTGAAAAAATCATTATAAACGAAGAATAATCAAATGGCATTTGAAATTACGGGTAAAATAATTGATATTCTGCCTGTTAACCAGGTAAGCGACAAATTCAGAAAACGCGAATTTGTTGTTGAGAAAAAAGAGTCTGGAGGAGCTGCAGTTTTTGTCGATTATATCAAATTTCAGCTTATTCAGGACAAGTGCGATCTTATTAATGAATCGTTCCTGAATGAAGAAGTTAAGATATGGTTTAATCTGAAAGGAAATAAATGGGAACGCGACGGTAAAATCAATTACTTCACTAACCTTGATGCCTGGAAAATAGAAAAAATATCTTCATCGGGAGGAGACCAGAATGTGACACCTCATACAACTCTGGAGGATATTCCTCCTGATAATGATGAACTGAGCGATCTGCCATTCTGAAAGAAAAAAAGAGACTGAGTCTGAAATTCAGTCTCTTTTTTTTATCTTGTAATCAGAATAAATCTTAAAAATTCCGGTTTTAAATATTATCAGGTGATAATCAAATACTGATCAAAATGAAGTATCTATTTATTGCTGTTTTTTCAATTTCAGCTGCAGTAATTAATGCCCAGGTTCTTACAAATCAGGTATTACAAAATCCCCGTCAGATTCAGCTACCTTATAACAGGTTTATACAACCTGCTGGTCATCAGATATATATAGGCGATGCTGCACAGGAATATCATGCACTTGATGCAGCATTATCACCTGATGGAAAATGGCTCGCAGTAATGGAACGGTACTCTATTGTTTTTATAAGCACTGCCGATAATAAAGTTAAAGTTCGCCTTATGAATAATTCTCACCCTAATCTGGCAGGCGGGATGAACACCTATTCAGGAATTATCTGGCATGCAGGAATTAACGGTATGGAAGTGTATTGGAGCGCCATTAGTATAAATAACCGCTCTTTCGTTGTCTCCGCAAAATGGGACGGATTAAAAGCCGAGTTCGGACCAATGTTAGAATACAAAGCAGCTGCAGGTGTTGATATGGCGCTCCCCAATGAAATCCTAATCACCAGGGAAGAATCTGGAGAGTGCTTATATGTTGTCCTCAATGGGAACAATAAAGTAGTCAAACATGATCTCAATACCGGGAAAATTATATGGTCAACAAATCCGGGTGTTGCTCCCTACGGACTGGCTATGGCTTCAGGCAAACTATTTGTTACCAACTGGGCAGGCAGGCATCCTGAAGACGGAGATAAGGATGTAGCGGGCGTTCCATGGGGCCTTGCCAGGGTTGACAACACGGCAGGAGGAAGTACACGTGAAGGCAGCGTTACTGTTATTAATCCTGCTAATGGGGACATAATCAAGGAATTAATTGTCGGGCTTCATCCAAATGAAATCATCAGCAATAAAAGCGGGAAATTCATTTATGTTACCAATTCCAATAGTGATAATGTAACAGTTATTAATGCGGTAAATAACAAGATAACAGAAACGATTAGCGTCAGGCTTCAACCTGAGATAAATCCATTCTGGGGTGATTCACCGAACGGACTTTGTCTTTCACCTGATGAAAAAATTCTGTATGTTGCAAACGGAATGGATAATGCACTTGCCGTAATTGAGCTGGGGCAAAATGCAACCCGTAAAGGGAGCAATAAAGAGAGCAAAGTGATCGGATTTATTCAAACAGGTGCTTATCCTTCTGCTATAAGCATACTTAATCCTGATCGACTGTATGTCTGTAACCTCGAAGGAGAAGGGGTCAGGATCGGTTTGACAGCAAGAGAAACAACCAATAAGATTTATAATTCACATCATATGCTGGCTTCAGTGTCAGTGATTCCTGTGCCTGGTAAGGAAAAGCTTCAGGCTTATACAGATACAGTTATTGCATTGAATGACCTCTCAAGAGCTCTGCTTACCAGAGAGAAACCCAGGGAAGGTATTCAGCCTAAACCCGTTCCGGATAGGTTCGGAGAACCTTCCATGTTTAAACATGTTGTTTATATAATTAAGGAGAACAGAACTTACGATCAGGTACTTGGCGACATGAAACAGGGTGATGGTGATCCGGGACTTTGCATTTTCGGTACAGAAATCACACCCAATATACATAAGCTTTGTGAAGAGTTTATGTTACTTGATAATTTTCATGCCTCAGGGAAATGTTCTGCCGATGGCCATCAATGGACTGACGCTTCCATCGTGACGGATTATATTGAAAAGAATATGAGAGCATGGTTCAGAAGCTATGCCCATGTCCAGACTGATGCTCTTGTATATGCACCTACAGGCTTTTTGTGGGATAACGGAATAAAGCACGGAAAATCAGTCAGGATTTATGGAGAAGCTTCAGTTCCTGTTCATGACAATAAGCTGACATGGACTGATATATATAAAAAGTACAAAAACGGTGAAAAAATTGATTTTTATAACCGGACGACAATTGAACCTGTAAGTAAAATCCTCTGCCAGACCTACCCATCGTATGGTGACCATGAGTTCTCTGATGCTATGCGGGCTGATGCATTTATCAAAGAATTACATGATTTTGAAGCAATGGCCGGTGATCAGTTGCCCGAATTGATGATAGTTGCCCTGCCAAATGATCATACTGCAGGTGTCAGGCCCGGGTCCCCTACCCCGCGTGCGATGGTTGCAGATAATGACCTGGCCCTGGGTCGTATTGTTGAAGCATTTTCTAATAGCCGGTTCTGGGAAAACACAGTCATATTTGTTGTTGAAGACGATTCACAAGGCGGATGGGATCATGTATCCGCTTACCGCACTGTCAGCCTCGTAATAAGCCCTTATTCAAGATTAAAATCAGTAAACCACACTTATTATACTCAGCCATCCATGGTAAGGACTATCGAACAAATTCTCGGTCTGACACCGATGAATATCCAGGATGCAATTGCAAATCCAATGGCAGATTGTTTTGGAAATGTTATGGATAAAACGCCTTACAAAGCTGTCCCGAATAATATTCCGATTGATGAAATGAATCCTCAGCTGATATCATTAAGCGGGCAGGCACTTCACTTCGCAAAAAAAAGTATGCTACCCGAATTTGATGGTGTTGATGCCGGCAGTGACGACCTGCTGAACAGGATTCTCTGGTTTGCCGCAAAAGGTAATGCTCCCTATCCTTCAAAATATGCCGGAGCTGAAAAAGATGAGAGGGATGAAGCAGAAAATACAGATTAATGATTTATTAATCACAATGTTACTTCAATGATTAATCCTCTTCTGCAGGAATGGGAGACACCATTCTCAACACCTCCATTTAACCTGATTGAAATAGGCCATTTCAAACCGGCTGTTGAAGAAACAATAAAATCAGCTTCGGAAGAAATAAATGTAATTACAGAAAATCCGGAAGCACCAGACTTCAGGAACACAATTGCTGCCCTTGATAAGGCTGGAAAAAAGCTGGATGATGTGACTTCAATTCTTTTCAACCTTAATAGTGCCGAGACTAATAAAGATCTCCAGGCTGTTACCCAGGAGGTTTCTCCATTGCTTACCCGTTTCTCAAATGATATCACTCTCAATGAGAAGCTTTTTAAAAGAGTAAAAACAGTTTATGATATCAGAGATACTGCGGGCTTGAATACAGAAGAGACAATGCTTCTTGAAAAGAATTACAGACATTTTATTCTCGGAGGAGCAGGTCTCAGCGAAGAAAAAAAATCAAAGTTCAGGGAAATATCCGAAGAGCTTTCTCAGCTATCTATCAAATTTGAAGAGAATGTTCTTAATGATACAAATCTGTTTGAGCTTCATATTACTGATAAAAACGATCTTGCAGGGCTGCCTGATGGTGTGATTGAAATGGCTGCAATGGAGGCGAAAAACAGGCATAAAGATGGATGGATATTTACACTTCATGCACCAAGCTATATCCCTTTCATGAAGTACTCTGACAAGAGGAATCTCAGGGAAAAGATGTTCAGGGCATTTACTTCAAGATCGTTCCATGAAGACAACCATGATAACAGGGCCCTGGTAATGAAAATAGCGAACCTCCGGCTGGAATTGTCTAATATTCTGGGCTTTAAGACTTTTGCAGAGCTTGAACTGGGTGACAGGATGGCTGATACTACAGCAAAAGTAGAATCATTTCTTGATGAATTACACAAAGCATCAAATCCTGCTGCTCAAAGAGATTATGGGAACCTCAGAAAATTCGCTTTTGAAAATGGTCATCAGGGTGCACTGGAGAGATGGGACTGGGCCTATTATTCTGAAAAACTCAGGATGGAAAAATACAGTATTGATGATGAAGTGCTTAAACCATTCTTTGTACTTGAAAACCTGGAAAAATCAATTTTCGGTCTTGCTGCAAAACTCTATGGTATTAAATTCATTCCAGGTAATAAGATCACGGTTTATAATCCGGAAGTAAAAACATGGGAAGTTCAGGATGAGGATGGAAATTTCCTTGCAATACTTTATATCGATTATTTCCCCAGACAGGGCAAGAATAGTGGAGCCTGGATGACAAGTTTCAGAGAACAAAGATCGGATAACGGAAAGGATATCAGGCCATTAATTTCAATTGTCGCTAATTTCACAAGACCTACTGAAACCAGGCCATCACTTCTCTCTTTTGATGAGGTTACAACATTTCTTCATGAATTTGGTCATTCGCTTCACGGAATGCTGTCGAGATGCACATACGAAAGCCTTTCAGGTACAAGTGTTGCCCGCGATTTCGTAGAACTACCATCGCAGTTTATGGAAAATTACACATTCGAAAAAGAATGGCTTTCCACATGGGCCATCAATTACAAAACAGGTGAAATAATAAGTGATGAGCTGATTGAAAAGATAAAGGCTTCATCAACTTTTAATGAAGGGTACGCCTGCAACCGTCAGCTGGGTTTCGGATTTCTCGATATGGCCTGGCACACAATAACCTCACCGGTTACAGATAATCTTGTTGAATTTGAGTCAGCTGCCCTGTCAAAAACTGAACTCTTTCCTTCTGTTGAAGGTTCAAATACAAGTGTTTCATTCACCCATGTTTTCGGTGGAGGATATGCAGCTGGCTATTATGGCTATAAGTGGGCAGAAGTGCTTGATGCTGATGCGTTTATGTATTTCAAAGAAACTGGAATATTCAATAAGGATACCGCAGCCTCTTTCAGAATAAACATACTTGAAAAAGGCGGAGCCGACAAACCGATGAATTTGTATGTCAGATTCCGCGGAAAGGAGCCGACAATTGATGCATTCCTGGAACGCAGCGGATTGAAATAAAAAATTATCCCGGTTAATAATTTCTCCGCTTTTGTCAGAATCTCAAAATAGGATAATCACAAAACTTGATTTATATTTAACGGGTGTTTTAAAAAACCGTTCATTCAATATATAACTCTGTTATTCAATATATTACATCATTAGCATGATTCTCTTCTTTCAAGGTTCAAACAAAACAGTATTCGCAGTCGGTTCAATCAGGCTTTTTTCAAAACAGGATATCGGAAAGCTGATCTGGCTTTTTGGAGAGTCTGCCATGATTACAGATAAGAATGTCAAAGGCACCTTCATAGGACCACGAAAAGAGATGATTACACCGTGGAGCACCAATGCAGTTGAGATTACCCAGAATATGGGAATAAAAGGTATAAGAAGGATAGAGGAATTTCATTCTTTTACCGGCAAACCTGAATGGGATCCAATGCTGCAGTCATTGTATAAAAAACTAGATCAGGATATCTTCACAATTGACAGACTGCCTGATCCGGTAATCTGTATCGATGACATTCAGAAATATAATTTGAAAGAAGGACTTGCGCTTAATGCAGATGAAATAAATTATCTTGAAAGGCTGAGTAAAAAGTTAGGGAGGAAATTAACTGACAGCGAGGTGTTTGGCTTCTCTCAGGTAAATTCAGAGCACTGCCGGCACAAGATCTTCAACGGTACTTTTGTGATTGACGGAATAGAAAAAGAATCATCTCTTTTCCAGTTGATAAAAAAGACTACAAAGCTGAATCCAAATAAAGTTGTCTCAGCATATAAGGATAACTGTGCATTTCTCAAGGGCCCCGTTGTTGAACAATTTGCTCCGGCAACACAGGATAAATCTGATTATTTCAAGGTAAAAGATTTTGAATCAGTGCTTTCTCTGAAAGCTGAAACACATAATTTCCCCACAACAGTAGAGCCATTTAACGGAGCATCTACCGGGACAGGAGGTGAAATAAGGGATCGGATTGCCGGTGGTAAAGGTGCCTTCCCGATTGCGGGCACTGCTGTTTATATGACATCTTATCCTCGTCCGGATGGAGGAAGAGAATGGGAAAAAATAACAAAAGAAAGACCATGGCTGTACCAGACTCCGGAAGATATCCTGATTAAAGCTTCAAACGGTGCAAGCGACTTCGGTAATAAATTCGGTCAACCGCTTATTTGCGGTTCGCTTCTTACATTTGAGCACTTCGAAAACCTGAAAAAATTTGGCTACGATAAAGTAATAATGCTCGCAGGTGGAATTGGTATCGGAAAGAAAAAGGACAGTGAAAAAAGCCTTCCTGAAAAAGGCGATATAATAGTACTGCTGGGAGGAGATAACTACAGGATCGGAATGGGAGGAGGTTCTGTTTCGTCGGTAGATACAGGTAAATATAACAGCGCTATTGAGCTGAATGCAGTTCAGAGGGCAAATCCTGAAATGCAGAAAAGAGTTTACAATGCAATAAGGGCATTAAGCGAACTGGATAATAATCCCATTGTATCAATTCATGATCATGGCGCCGGCGGACATTTGAACTGTCTCTCAGAACTGGTCGAAGCAACAGGAGGGAAAATTGAAATCAACAAGCTTCCTGTTGGAGATCCGACGCTGTCTGCCAAAGAGATAATTGGAAATGAATCTCAGGAGCGTATGGGGCTGGTTATGAAGCAGTTATCAATTGATTCTTTAACTAAGATTGCAGAAAGAGAAAGAGCCCCTATTTATCTGATAGGTGAAATAACCGGAGATCAACAGTTTACATTTATCAATACTGTTACAGGAGAAAAACCTATCGATATAAAACTTGAATCACTGTTTGGGAAGCCGCCGAAAACAGTTCTGAACGACATCACCATTGGATCCATTTTTAAGAAAGTTAAATACAGTCAGTCAGACATTTATAAATATGCAGAACTGGTTCTGCAAATTGAAGAGGTAGCCTGCAAGGACTGGCTTACAAATAAAGTCGACAGATCAGTCACCGGAAGAATAGCGAAACAGCAATGTGCAGGTCCATTGCAGCTGCCATTAAACAATGTCGGAGTAATTACTCTCGACTACAGGGGAAAATATGGAATGGCAACTTCCATCGGACATGCACCTGCTGCCGGGCTGATTGATCCGGCTGCCGGTTCAGTACTTTCGATAGCAGAGGCTCTGACAAATATAATATGGGCTCCGCTGACCGATAAACTGAAAAGTGTTTCATTATCAGCAAACTGGATGTGGCCATGTAAAAATCCCGGTGAAGATTCAAGGCTCTATGAGGCAGTTAAAGCAGCAAGCGATTTTGCTATTGGACTGGGAATCAATATTCCAACCGGCAAAGATAGCCTTTCAATGACCCAGAAATATAAGAACCAGGTTGTGTTTTCTCCCGGAACTGTCATTATTTCTGCAACCGGAGAAGTAAAAAATGTAAGGAAAATAGTTGAACCTGTAATTGTAAATGATCCATATACAAGCCTTCTCTATATCGACATGAGCCGCGATAATCTCAAACTGGGAGGAAGCAGCTTTGCTCAGGTTATCAACAGATTAGGCGATTCAGCTCCAACAGTTAAAAATCCTGCATATTTCGCAGATGTCTTTAACACAATTCAGGACCTGATCATAAAAGATAAAATCCTTGCCGGACATGATATTTCCGCAGGAGGTATGTTTACCACCATGCTTGAAATGTGTTTTTCAAACATTGCCGGAGGGTTATCAGTTAACCTTACG
>JBGOXH010000206.1:0-5231 GCA_041479075.1 Bacteroidia bacterium
AATGAGTCAAAAGGTTATGGTTTTATCCGCGACCTGGAATCAGGTCAGAGTATTTTCGTTCACGCAAATAATTTACTTGAACCGGTTGGGGAAAATAATCTCGTCAATTTTGAAATTGGTAAAGGCCCCAAAGGACTTACTGCCATGAAGGTTAAACTGTTTAAGGAATAACCAGGCAACAGGAAGAATCTGTTATCTTGTTCTCTTTGATTTTATTAATTTGGTGCAAGGTACGTTTAGATATCGTAATATTAAGGTACTGATCTTTGTCTTCAACTTTGCTTCCCTTTATCTTTTGTCAGTCTACGTTCAATTGCTTCGTTGTTTCCCTCTGCTTGTAGATCCCTGGAGAGTGCATAATCTTCTCTTCGTTTAGCCGCAGCTTCTAAATCTTCCTCTTTTAAATCAGGAAGATAATCTGATAATGATATTTTATTTTTCATAATGTAAAGATACGAACAAATACAATCCAGAATACATTTGCCTGATTCTGTTTCAGGAGTTATTTATCCATCATCTGCTGATAAAAAGACTTTTGCTTACGAAATTCTTTGTTCATTTTTTGCTCGCCATATATTTACGTTCATTTCTTTTGCTCCTCCAAAAGAAATGAACCAAAGAAAAGGAGGCCCGAAATGCCAACCTCAGCCTTTTTGGGCGCTCGCTACACAGAGCCTTAATGGCGCTACCAAAAAGGCTGCGGTTCGCACCATTTCGGGTTTTGCCCCCGCGCCTTCATTTAAAAGTTCAGTAAATGATAATAATTATCAATACTTCCTAAGGATACTGGATAAAATTTTTTTAACAAAACACCGATCAAAACAATATCGCCGTAAGGCGTGCGGGGCAACACCCCATTTAAAGTAATAGATATTATTGACTGAAATTCAGCGGTTCATCCGGATTAATTTCATAGCTGAATCCCTTTTCCGAAGCATTCATAATCAGGACTTTAAATAAAATAAGGTTTGCCAGTATTGCTTCAGCTCTGTAAGGTGAAATCTTTGCAATTTTCCTGAACTTTGATAATGTTATTGATCCATTTTTCGCCAGATAATCCATCAGGGAATTTTCAGCCTTACCGAATTTTACCAGTACACCGGATCCCTTTTCCTCTTTTCTCCAGACCTGGCGTAATACTTTATTTGCAACAAGATTCTGATCATGATGTCTGAAGTATGTCAGCCAATTCCCGTACTCATCTTTAGCCTGATATGGTCTATTATTTCCTTTGATCACTTCAACCTCCAATATAGTCTTACCTCCAATTATATGTTGTTGTATTGTATAGGAAATTTTTGGCCGGCAGAAGAGCTGCGCTGCTGTATCAACCATATAAATTTCTTCATCAGATTTAATTCCTGCTATACTGCCATTATCCCTTACTCCGATAAGTAATATTCCTCCATCGCTGTTTGAAAAAGCTGATAATGTCCTTGCAATCTTTCTGCTGTCAGAAACGCAATACTTAAAGTCGAGCTTTTGGTTTTCACCCCCTTCGATTAACTTTTTCAGATGTCTGTCCATGGTTATAATTTTTACCACACCCACCATGGGGCGTATACATACTCTGCATAAACCAGTATATCGAATAAAACATGTGCAATTAATGATGGCATAATGCTTTTTGAGAAATGCTTAATTGTACCAAAAATAATACCTGCGATGAATGTCCAGAGAGCTAAAAATCCAATATCAATATCTGATGAAATAATGGGTGATAAGAACAAGCAGCATTTATAGCCAGTATGTGATATTGTACTGAATAATATTGAGAATGGTGCATTTATGCTTTTTACATAATCCTGAATCAATCCTCTGAAAACCAGTTCTTCAATACAACCAATAAGAGCTGCTACAATTATAAACAGATGAATGGATTTTGGAAACAGGCTGATTTCCAGATCCCAGCGGTAGATTATTGCAAGCAGGATGCCAAGCAGGAAACCGGCAGTACAGAACAGAATAGTGATTTTAAAAGAAGCGGATTTTCCAATTACATTCTTTAAATCGGAAAGTGATTGCAAATTTTTGCTGAAAAAATAAGCAGGCACAATAAGTGCTGCAACAGAAATCAGGCGAAATGGAAATCCGTAATGAACAAAAAAAGAAAAAACCATCAGTGCGAAGCTGCAAAGTATAGCTTCGATTAAGGATTTATACCTTTTATTTATGATCATTCTGACTTATGAAAGCGAAACGCTAATCCTGCACCTTCCCTGATTTTTGCCGGATAAATGCTTTAAAAAGCAGAATAAAAGGAATAATAAGCAGAAGCCAGCCGGAACCCAAACAGATACCATGGTTACTTACTATTCTGGTGCCGGGCAATAATTTCTGCAATTCTGCTTTTGTAATAGTATCATTCAGGATATCCTCAGGCAATGAAAGATATTTTAAAGTCTTAAGCGATTTTACCGTGGCAAGGTCAGTAAGCTTATCTGTAACAACCAGTCCGGAGATTCTGTTAAGATTTAATAATGGCTGCAGGTTTTTAATTTTATCATTATTGATTAATTCCACCACTTCAAGATTGGGGTGGGATTCTATAAACGAGTTAAATCCATCCTGTGTTGCAATGTCATAAAAAGTCATCCACCGTATACCGGGCAATTCTTTCAATGGCATTTCATTTGGAAATTTCTCACTGATAACTGACAATAACTCAAGCTGTTTATGGTTCCTTATTAAATCGATATTCTCAATCGTATCTGCTTCGTTAATAATTAACTCTTTCAGGCTTTTAAGAGGTTCCAGGATCAGAAAATTGAATTTGCGTGATTGCATTACTGTCAATTTTTCTATCTGCTTATTATTAATGAAGAAATCATTATTAAGAGTATTCTTTTTAACATCAGTCAGAATAAGCTGTTTTAATTTCGGCATTGCCGGTAAAGGAATTGTATAAACCGAATCATGTAAGGATTCTGAAAGAATTTCGAGATTGGTTAAGCCCGATAAAATGTTAAAGTCTTTCTGAGACAGGTTTACTCCAACAATAAATCGCGGGTTGAAGATCTTTAATATTTTATCCATATCAGTAAGATCTCCTCCATATCCCAAGCCAATATCCGGTCTGGTTTTAGCTATATCGGTCAGATACGGAATATAGCTTTCAGAAATTATTGAATCAAAGTACAGAAACCCAAGCATCGAGAAATCAGCAGATTTCATTTCTTTAAACCATGGGATCATATCATCATTATCCGGAATAGTGATTGAATTGATTTTTTCGTTAATAAAACCTGCATTATTTGCAGTCTTAACTGAAAATTTGTTTTGAAGAGACTTACCGTAATAGAGACAGTTATTTTCCCCATAAACAATAATGTCGCCATTGCTGGCAAGCAAAGCTGCCGGATTGGCACTATCTGATTCATAAATAATCGGAAAAAGATACTTGGAGTAATTATAAACCTCTGCTTTCCCGGTAAATTCAAGAACTGAATAAGGTTCAGGTTTGCTGATGCATGAAGCGAATAATAATACCAGCAGAGTAAATACAAGGGAGAAAGAATACCATCCGGAACACCTGTTTCCAATACTGAAATTAATATGACTTTTCATTGTGATAAGTATTATCCTGTTCAGACGTTAAAACTATAACCCAAGTTACACGATTTTCACTGATTTGCATCAAGTTTTTCATAAAACCTTAGGATGAAAACTTATTCCGGTAGTCTGGTTCAGAAAAGACAAATCCCGCAAGATCATTGATCTGCGGGATTCTGAGCTGGGTTTAGGAATTAATTACATCAATTTGCAGGTTTCATTTTAAACCTGTTGGGCAGCAGCAACATTCTGGTCAGCGTCCATCGTATGTCTGTATTTTCCCTCGCATTTACTCTTCCAGTCTTTCTTGTAATTATACCTCGACCTGGGAGCAACACCTGTAAGCAGGATTTTTGCAAGGAAGAATAATCCAACGGTTTGCCAGAAGGTAAGAACCGGCCCATGAAATAATTCAGGGATCAGCCAGTTCCAGAGCGCCTGGACACCAAATATACAAAGCACAACGAATGCCAGACCAAGAATTCCAAAGCCAACATACTTAAATACTTTCAATGTTTTCATACTAATTATTTCTTAATAGTTTATACAATTCATCAAGGTTCTTTCTGAGTGCAAGCACTGCATAACGTTTTCTTGAGATGAGGGTATTGATCCCGATACCGGTTTTTTCGGAAATTTCCCTGAAGCTCATCTCCTCAAACTCATTGTCAATAAATACGCTTCTCTGCTCTTCGGGTAATGACGAAAGTGTCTCATCGATGGTTTCCCATATCATCTCTTTCAGCTCTTCATCATCGGGTGTTGTCCCTACCGACGGCAAAATCTCTTCAAGAGTCAGAGGTCCGTCTTCTCCTTTCGTTACATTATCATTATAGCTGAAGGTTACATGTTTTTTTCTCCGGAAAAGATCGGTGATACGGTTATCAGCCACTTTATAGAGCCAGGCTGTGAGGTTTTCGATCCTTCTGATATCGTTGAATCCGACAGTGAGCTGGTAGAAGATATCCTGCAGAATATCCTCAGCCTCCACATAGCTGGGAATCCTCTTCCTTATATAGCCGAGCAGACGATTGTGCTCGTTTTTATAAGCAGATGAAATTCTTTTAGATTCTTTCGGACTCATGTAAAAAGGATCTTTAATCCCAAAGACGTTCCAGGATGAATTATATTTTAAAATTATGATGATTTTTGCTTATTATGCTATTTTTATGAACCAGGTGAAAGTTTTACCCAGGCAACACCGATTGATGATCTGAAGGATTTTGAAGTTCAATTGGCTTAATTTTTTTCAGAGTTCATAATTAAAAAAGATTAGCAGACACAAATTAAGGTAAACAAGGCGAAGGGCAATTCCGGAACAATAAGACAGACGAAAGAGTCATTCCCGGGATTTTATTGTACATTTGTAAGAAGATTCAGCTTCGCGATTCTGCGCATTATTCTTCTAATCATACATCCGGTTAGTCAAGCACTGCACATTATTAAGTTTTGCAGCTGATCACAGATTTAATCAATAACCAGACTAAAAATATATGAGCAGATCGCAGGAAACATTCAATAAAAAGGAAGTAAGAAATAAGAAAGAAAAAAAGAGAAAAGAGAAAGCGCAAAAGCGCGCTAAGAAAAAAAGTGAAGGGAAAAAGAGCAGCTTCGACGATATGATAGCCTATGTCGATGAATTTGGAAGGATTACCTCAACTCCTCCCGACCCGGATAAG
>JBGOXH010000236.1:0-4637 GCA_041479075.1 Bacteroidia bacterium
ACAAGGCCGATTGCCACAAGCAGCATAGGCCAGCTAAATATGACATGATCGATGAAATCGGGAAAGAATCCCGTGTTTCTTATTACAAGAGCGAGTCCTGCAAGAACGAGGATAACTCCGATTATTGCCCTGTTGCCGGTAAGATGATGCCCGTGTCTCTGACTGCGGTCATCCCTGTATTCACTATTTGTTTCCATAATCGTAAATTTATATGTTTCTGATTTAATTACTGAGGTCTTTGTCTTTTAAAAAGCGAAGAAATGATAAATGAGATTCCCAGCAACATGATCACTGCCGGCCAGTATATGGTTTTGATCAGCTGGGGGATTTCTCCGATATGATTATCCATAAGAAACCAGCCTCCGCCTGCAATGAGAAGGATTCCTCCTATAAAACGCAGGTTCAGCAAGAGAAGTACGCCCACGAATATCATAGCTGTCTCCCAGGTAAAGTAGTCACTGACACTTCCAAGGTGAAGCAGATCGTTCGTGGCAACAAGGAGTGCCAGTCCGAGAACAATGAAGAAAAGGCCGATACTGACCTGCGGATGGTGTTCCCTGTGATGCTGCAATCTGTAATCTCTGTTTTTCATAATTTATTCGTTATTTCAAAATCAAAAATAAAGCTCAAAACAAAAGGAGGTTATAGTAAATCGGCGAATGACGGTTTTTTTGCGGTATCCTGCGATTTATAGCAGGAAATGTTACTTTTTTGTTGATAATTTTTTTAATTGAATAAGCTTTCATATTTTTGCAGACCAAAATTTAAATTGATGTCCGGACTATTTGCTATACCAATAAGCGGATTGAAAGAAGGACTTCACAATTACGATTTTGAGATTAACAATGAGTTTTTTGACCAGTTTGAAGATTCGGAGGTTAAGGAAGGAGTTCTTTCAGCATCTGTAGCGGCAGACAAGAGATCCTCCCATATCGATATTGCGATCAGGATCAGAGGAAACGTTACGATTGCCTGTGACAGGTGTCTTGGAATTTTTTCACACCCGGTGAGTTGCGAAAACAGGCTTCTTGTTAAATTCGCCAAAACATCGGATGACGCCGATCCTGACATAATTACAATTCCTTCGGATGAACACGAGCTTGATTTAAAACAGTATTTTTATGAATATATCCTACTAGCGTTACCGATACAGAAAGTTCATCCTGCCGACAAAAATGGCAGAAGTACATGTGATCCGGAAATGCTAAAGAAGCTTGATGAGCACATCATTGAAAAAGAGACAGGGCCAGACCCACGCTGGGATGAATTAAAGAAACTTATAAATAAAAATTAAATACTTAAAAAAATGCCAAATCCCAAACGCAAACATTCAAAGACCAGAAGAGATAAACGCAGAACCCATTATAAAGCAACTGCACCCACAGTTACCACCTGTTCCAACTGCGGATCTTCAGTCAAGTATCACAGGGTATGCCCTGAATGCGGTTATTACAGAGGAAAGCCAGCCGTTGAGAAGAAAACCACGGCCTGACTCTAACCAAACGGTATAGCAATGAAAATCGGACTTGATGTTATGGGTGGTGATTTTGCGCCGGGAGCAGTTATTGAAGGCGCAGTTGACTCACTGAAACATTTGTCTGCAAATGATCAGTTGGTACTTATAGTAGATAAAAACTCCATTATCAGGAAGCTTGATGAATTAAAAACAGAATCATCATGCTTTCAGATCATCCATACTTCGCAGATTATCGAAATGGGTGATGTACCGGCAAAAGCTTACTCTCAGAAGCCCGATTCAAGCATTGCCGTCGGATACAGGATGTTAAAAGACGGTAAGATTGACGGATTCTGCAGTGCGGGTAACACCGGTGCAATGCTTGTTGGTGCCAGCTACACAGTAAATGTAATACCGGGAGTTTTAAGACCGGCGCTGGCTACTATTCTTCCGGCTATCGATAACCGAAATTCAGTAATTCTTGATGTTGGTTTGAACCCCGACAGCAAACCGGATGTTCTGCTTCAATACGGATTGCTGGGCAGCATTTTTGCTAAATATGTCCTTGAAGTTAAAAATCCAACAGTAAGATTACTAAATATAGGTGAGGAGGAATCCAAAGGAACACCTGCTGTAAAAGCTGCATATGAGCTTATGAAAGAGCATCCGGGAATCAATTTCCAGGGGAACATCGAAGCTAACAGCCTCTTTACCGAAACAATGGCCGATGTTATTGTTTGTGATGGATTTGTGGGAAATATCGTATTGAAACAGACTGAAGCTTTTCATCATATTTACAAAACAAGAAATCTTCAGGATTCATATTTCGATCGCCTCGATTTTGAGAATATTGGAGGTACTCCGATTGTCGGGATAAATGCAAATGTTGTGATCGGGCATGGCATTTCAAAGAGAAAGGCAATAATGAATATGATTCTCCAGACCTGGGCTGTAGTACATGTCAACCTGGCCGGGAAGATTAAAGAAGCAATTTAATTATGGAAAAGATACGTGCAGCCATCACAGGCATTAATGCCTGGGTACCTGATTACAGGCTCACAAACCACGAACTTTCGAAAATGGTTGACACTTCCGACGAATGGATAATGCAAAGAGTCGGGATCAAGGAAAGACGAATCCTCAAAGGTGAGGGACTCGGATCTTCAGATCTGGGTGAAATGGCAGTCAGGGGACTTCTCGAAAAAACCGGAACTTCGCCCTTAGATGTTGATCTGCTGATCTGTTCGACTGTCACTCCTGATATGCTTTTTCCTGCAACTGCAAATATAATCTCTGATAAGGCTGGTATAAAAAATGCCTTCAGCTTTGATATGAATGCTGCCTGTTCGGGATTTCTCTTTGCTCTTCAGACTGGAGCCGTCTATGTGGAAACGGGCCGGTATAAAAAAGTTATTGTTGTTGGAGCCGATAAAATGTCGGCGATCACTGATTATACCGACCGTACAACATGTCCACTTTTCGGTGATGCTGCAGGAGCAGTGATGCTTGAACCCACGAATGAAGATTTTGGCATAATCGATTATATCTTTTATACAGACGGATCAGGGCGCAAGTTCCTGCATATGAAAGCCGGGGGTTCCGTAAGACCTGCTTCTCATGAGACAGTCGACGCAAAAGAACATTTTATATACCAGGAAGGACAGAGTGTATTCAAATTTGCCGTTGTAAACATGGCAAATGTTGCCGCAGAGATCATGGACCGCAATAATCTTAAATCTGAAGACATTGCTTGGTTGGTTCCTCATCAGGCGAATCTGAGGATCATTGATGCCACTGGCCGCAGAATGGGGCTTCCTCCTGAGAAGGTAATGATCAATATTGAGAATTACGGAAATACAACCACTGCCACAATTCCACTTTGTATCTGGGAATATGAAAAGAAACTAAAGAAAGGCGATAAACTCATCCTGGCAGCATTTGGCGGCGGATTTACATGGGGCTCACTTTACCTGAAGTGGGCATTTGATCCGAAATAAATACTGCCCCTAACCCCCTTTTAATTTGGGATTTTTGATTTTTGATTTCGGATTTAAAATCTCTAATCCGCAATTAGCAATCCGCAATCCGAAATTATTAAGTCCCCTTCAGGGGATTTAGGGGCACATATAAATTTTGTCTGCAATAGTTTTTATATTTGTGAGTTATTAAGTTTGTATCTCTAAACCTAAAATAACTATGGCAAAAAACAATGAATCAGAACCCGCTGCTATTAACCTTATAAGTAACGGGACTGATATAACCGGCGATATAAAATCGAACGGGGACATTCGCATTGACGGTTCTTTGACGGGTAACCTTAATACCAAAGGAAAGGTTGTAATTGGTCCTACCGGGAAAGTATCGGGTGAAGTTATTTGCAAAAATTCGGAAGTATCCGGAGTTGTAGAGGGTAAAATCAGTGTAAATCAGCTGCTTAATCTTAAAGCTTCTTCTAAAATCCTGGGCGATATAGTCACGTCCAAATTATCGATTGAGCCCGGGGCAAAATTTACTGGAAACTGCAAAATGAGCGATAGCGACGACAATGGAGGAACAGGATCAACAAAACCAAAAGAACCGGAAAGACCGGGAAAATAAAGGATTGGGAGATTTTACCAGGTATTCGGGAATAGCAATCCAGATGGGCGTCATAATCTTTATTACAACCTGGGGAGGTATTAAACTTGATAAACTGGCTGAATTCAACAAACCGGTCTTTACAATAATCCTTTCACTTCTTGGAGTTTTTGCCGCAATTTACGTTGCAATTAAAGATTTCATAATAAAAAAATAATCCCCTTTTTGAAACCTCTGATCAAATCAATTCTTTTGCTGACAGTGCTGGAAATTCTGATACTAGTTGCAGGATACTTTATTGTTTCAAATTTTAATATCAGCCTCAATTACAACGATATAAGTGTGGCATCGGCAATTTTTACCGTTATTACCCTTCTGATCCTGGTAATTTTTTTCAGAGGGCAGGACAAGAAACCTGCAGGTCAGTCTATGCACAGCCTGGTTTCTGTAAGCATTAAATTTCTGGCTGAGCTTATATTCGCATTCTTATGGTTTTTTGTTGCTAAAAAAACAGGATTATCATCTGTTATATTATTTTTTGTTTTATATTTAACATTCACTTTGTTTTCAGTATTGGTTATATTGAAAACACTGAAAAGCAAAT
>JBGOXH010000180.1:0-5830 GCA_041479075.1 Bacteroidia bacterium
GAAATCCTTCAGATGTAAGTTTCTTTGGATTGCCTTCAAAGAAGTAGGGCGTCTCTGTCCCTCCCCTGCAGGCATATTCCCATTCGGCTTCGGTCGGTAGCCGGTATTTTTTACCAGTCACTTTTGACAACCACTGGCAATACACGTTTGCAGCATGCCACGACATTGTTATAGCCGGTCGTGTACCTTTACCCCACCCCTGATCAGGTGCGCCCCATGGGGGAGTTGCTCCGCTGACAGCATCTACTTTCTTGCTGCTAACTACCTGATCTTCAGTTCTTCCCTGTGAGGCTGTTGCTCTGAAGAAAGCCATATATTCATCCCATGTAACTTCATTCCTGGCAACCCAGAATTTTGATACAGTTACTTTCCTGACAGGCCCTTCGTCGGCATCACGTAAAGGTTCATCATCCGGACTTCCCATATTAAAAGCTCCTCCGGGCTGAGAGATCATTTCGAAAGAGACTCTTGTACCCGGAATCATTTCCTTAAAGTTTTCGAATCTTTCGACTTTTGCAGGTTCGGTAAAAGGTGGTTCTGTTGATGTTATTGTAACTCCAAAACTAGTGTCATGTGCATGAACGGCTGCATTCTTGTCATAATGCCCTACATTCAGGTGGCAATTGATACAGTTGAGCGGATCTTTGCTTGTTGTGTAGAACAGATGAGCATTGCCGCCATTTACTGAAAGGGTCACAGGAAAAAGATTCTGATGGCAATCAGTACACGATACTTCATAAACAAAACCTTTTGCATTTTCGAGGAGCTTTTTCTTCTGCCAGTTAATCTTTACACTGTCCTTAAAATAAAAGCCATAAGCGTCTTTTAATCCATGTTTTGCTTTTGCCATAAAATACCCATGACCTTCAGGAGGAAGATGGCATTCAACACAATGGACAATATTGCCGGACTTGTTGTTATAATGAGTTGATAATTTCCAGCTCTGGTCTGCAGATGGGTGAATATGGCACGACGTACAATACTTATCTGACGAGGTGTATGTCAGAGCTTTCTTTCCAGATATCAAAACGATTGTGCAGACAAGAATACCAAGAATGAAAAACCAGGCTTTTGTCCTTCGTCCCACAGAAGTCTTTCTGCGATAGCTGTATAAGTTCATTCGCTCCTGAGGAAATCAATTAAAACTCGTTAAAGTTAATTGATTGTCGGACTCTGTGATAAAAATTCCGGCTTTTTTTAAGACTTTTTAATAAAAGGTCAGAATCTCCTGACGTACCCATGACAGTAAGGTACCTTGCCGTTATTGAAATAATAATCCTGGTGGTATTTTTCAGCATCAAAAAATTCTGATGCTTTTATAACTGCAGTCGCAACTTTATAGCCTTTGGATTTAAGTATATCAATATTTTTTTCTGCAGTTTTTCTCTGATCTTCATTTAAATAGAAGATCACAGAACGATACTGATCGCCTAAATCAGGTCCCTGACCTCCTACCTGTGTAGGATCGTGAATTTCCATAAAAAGTCTAAGGAGCTTTTCATAAGTTGTTTTCTCAGGGTCATATATGACCTTGACAGCTTCGGCATGTCCAGTCGTTCCGGTACAGACCTCCTTATAAGATGGATTTTTAACATGGCCACCTGTATAACCTGATGTTACAGATATTACTCCTGGTGCTTTCTGAAGAAAATATTCAACTCCCCAGAAGCATCCGCCGGCAAATATTGCTGTTCCGTATCTTCCCTGATCAAGAATTGCAGGAACAAAATCCATTGAAATTGAATTGACACAGTGGCGAAGGTTTTTTGGAGTAAAACCCTCTCCAGTAAAAACATGGCCCAAATGAGCACCGCATGAGGAACAGGTAATCTCAGTTCTCATTCCGTCACTATCGGGAGTCCTTTTGATTGCTCCCTTGATCTCATCATCAAAGCTTGGCCAGCCACATTCGGATTCGAATTTATTGTCAGAATAATAAAGTGCAGCACCGCATTTTTTGCATATATATGTTCCCTTTTCCTTATTGTTCGTGAATTTTCCGATAAAAGGTCGTTCGGTACCTTTGTTGTTAATGACATCCGATTCAGCCTTGTTCAGGTCGTTGAATGGCAGTTTTTCCTGTGAGAAAGAATTGGTGCTCATGGAGAATAGAATAAATATTGTGACAATAGTAATAATTATGTTGTTCATTAGTGCGCTAAAATATGAATAACAAAATTAGTGTTAAAAAGTTTAATGACTTAATTATTAGTCTAACACTCTCTACCCCTGGCCCCTTCTCCCAGGGGAGAAAGGGAGTAATTCCTTAATATTCTGTAATAATTGAACCAATTCCTACGTTTAATTGTTTTTATAGAGAACTTTGACCAGGGAATTAATTTGGTTGAAAAACGGTCAGAAATTTTATTTCAGGCACAACGATTGTTTTTTGAATGAAAAGTTTATTTTTGTATTATTATTAATAAAGCTTTTATGAAAAAAATTGCTGTTTTAGTGGTTGTGGCTTTTATCGCTGCTTTGATTGTCAGTTCATGTAATAATAAGACATGTCCGGCATACACCAAAACTGAAACTGTACAGAACAATCAGGTCGGCTGATTTCTATTCTCTCTTCGAATCTCTATAAATTATAAGTTAGCACAAGTATGAAAAAGCTGCTTATAATAGCGGTAATATTTTTATATGGTACTAGTACGCTGTTTGCTCAGGGAGAAATAGACAAGCAGCAAACACTTGTGTTACGAAATGAAAGGTCATTTGCAATTCTGCTTAATTCCGATGGGATAGGAATCAGCTATCGTGAGGCGAAGCGAAAGAGTTATGTGAATAAACGTCTCCTCGAATTTGATATAGGCAATTTAAAGCATCCCAAAGAATACAAGATCACCAATCCTTATACAACAGGCACAGGTACATTTGTTTTTGGCAAGCTTAATTCTGTAATGTTCATTAGAGGTGGAATCGGGCATCAGCATGAGATATTCAAGAAAGCTGACCTTGGAGGAGTTGCAATACGCTACTTTTTTTCAGGGGGCCCTGTTATTGCTCTTTATAAACCTATCTATTACAGGGTTTTGTATCCGGTATCGATTGATGAGTTTGTTATTAAGGAAGAAAAGTTTCAGGTTTCAATCCACCAGCCAAGTGATATTTACAGCAAAGCCTCTTTTACAAAAGGATTAAGTGAGATAAAAGCGCTTCCAGGCTTATATTTAAAGGGAGGATTCAATTTTGAATACAGTAAGCAGGATAAGGTAACACATGCCATTGAATGTGGGGCACAGGTCAATGCTTTTCCCAAAAAAATACCTATTATGGCCAGTCCGGATAATAAAGCCATATTCTTCTCATTATTTGTAAGTTACAGATTTGGAATCAACACTGATCCGCTTCATCCTGAAGAGACTAAGTTTTCAAACCTCTTCAAAAGGAAAAAGAATAGATGACGATTTCAGCTTTTTGCCGGTTCACGGGAAAATATTATTTTTGTCGTTCGATTTATTAACCAAAGTAATTATACAGGTATGTCAAAAATTAAAGTAGGTATCAACGGTTTTGGCAGGATCGGCCGACTGGCCTTCAGAGCTGCCATGAAGAGAGACGATATGGAAATAGTTGGAATCAACGATCTCCTCGAAGTGGATTATATTGCATACATGCTTCGTTACGACACCATCCACGGCAAATTTGATGGAAAGGTGGAAGTTAAGGACGGTAAGCTTATTGTAAACGGACAAAGTATCCGCGTAACTGCCGAGAAGGTTCCGGCAAACCTTAAATGGAATGAGGTTGGCGCTGATTATGTAATTGAATCCACAGGTCTTTTCCTTACAAAGGAATCGGCAATGGGTCATATCACTGCAGGCGCAAAGCATGTTGTTCTGTCAGCCCCCTCGAAAGATGATACCCCGATGTTTGTAATGGGTGTTAACCATAATAAATTCAAGGCAGATATGCAGTTCGTATCATGCGCATCCTGCACGACAAACTGCCTTGCTCCTGTTGCAAAGGTCCTCCATGACAATTTCGGTATTATTGAAGGTCTGATGACAACCGTTCATTCTACTACAGCAACACAGAAAACTGTCGATGGTCCGTCGAATAAGGACTGGCGAGGTGGCCGTGCTGCTTCCGGCAATATTATTCCTTCTTCAACCGGTGCAGCAAAAGCTGTAACCAAAGTTATCCCCGAACTGAAGGGCAAACTCACCGGTATGGCATTCAGGGTTCCTACTCTCAACGTTTCAGTTGTTGACCTGACCTGCCGTCTTGAGAAAGCTGCCAGCTATGAAGATATCAAAAAAGCTATGAAAGCTGCTTCTGAAGGTCCGCTTAAAGGAATTCTCGGATATACAGAAGATGCTGTTGTTTCCAGCGACTTTATCGGCGATTCACGCACTTCCATCTTTGATGCGGGTGCAGGTATCTCCCTTAACGACAATTTCGTGAAGATAGTGGCCTGGTACGACAACGAGTGGGGCTACTCATGTAAGCTTCTCGACATGATTGCTCATATGAGCACAGTGAAGTAACAGTTTGTAAATTCATATAAAAAAACAGGGAATCTTTGCAGGTCCCCTGTTTTTTTTGGTATAATAATATTTTATACTATCATCTCAATTTCGAGTGGTATTCCGGCTGTATCGCGGTAGTGTTCACCAAGTTCCAGCATGGCTTCGTCATCCTCCTCATACAGCCATTTCAGCTTCACATCATTACCTGAACGTCCGAAGCTTGTCAGCCTTTTCAGTATCTCATACAGATATTTTGATGAACCACTGTTAATATATTCGAGCTGAATATTGACATTCAGTGATTTATTCTTCTCAAAATGGAGCGTAATCCATTCATCAAGACGCCTGAATATTAATTCTGGATTTTCAGGGATAGACCGCCCGACTAGTTCCAGCTTATTAGTATCAGCATAGTAAATGATACCCGGACAATTTTTAAGCTCTTCCTGAATTACATGTTTTTCCATATTCATTTTATTTATTCGTATCTTAATGCTTCTATCGGATCAATATTAGCAGCTTTAAGTGCCGGGGCATAACCTGAGACCACTCCTACAATAAAACAAACTAACACACCCATAATCACCCATATCCATGGCACTATAAAACTTGATTTCAGCATTGACGAAACTGCATTTCCGATGAGGATACCAAGAATGATGCCAAATGCTCCGCCAAGCTGACTAATCAAAACTGATTCAAAAAGGAACTGGTATTTTATGGTATTTGGTTTGGCCCCTATTGCTTTCCTTACACCGATCTCCCTGGTTCGTTCAGTAACTGAAACAAGCATAATATTCATCAAGCCCACTGCAGCACCGAATAATGTAATTAAACCTATTAAAGTAGCTGCCAGAGTCACAGACCTCAGACTTTTAATTAATAATGCAACGAGATTATCACTTTTTGAAACATTGAAGTCTGACTCATCCCTTGGATCAAGGTTACGTACAACCCTGAAAACGGCTTCAGCTTCTCCTGTCAACAGGTCGAGATTAGCAGGAATAATTGGCATAACCGTAATATTGAAGTTCATATTCGGACGTGAAAAATATTGTCTTGCAGAGGTAATCGGCATAAAGACTACTCTGTCGCCGCTCATCTGACTTGCTCCTTTACTTTTTAGCACTCCTGCAACTTTCAGCTTTAATCCGGCAACGGAAACTTCTTTACCGGTTGGATCGGTTTCCGACGGAAACAGATCATTAGCTATTTCGTTCCCAAGTAAAATAAGTCTTCTGTTCAGCTGTAATTCATCGATACTGAAGTTTCTCCCTTTTTCGATGTCATAACCTGAGGTTGTAAGATAGTTTTCATCAACTCCCAGAATTCTGATATTCGGTTCAGTCTCTTCC
>JBGOXH010000011.1:0-20411 GCA_041479075.1 Bacteroidia bacterium
ACTCAAAGTTACCACCATGGTAACTTCCCATTACACGTTCGACATTTAAAAAATTGGATTGCAAATATATTACAAAGGAATCAGAATACAAAATTTGTGCTTATCGACTGATTTGTATTAACAGCTTCAATTGTTTTGGCAAATATATTTGCTATTGAAAGCACTTTTATTTTATCAGAATGATTTATCAATGGAACTGAGTCAGTAACGACAAGTTCTTCTATCGCCGAATCGTCAATTCTCTCTATGGAATTTCCTGACAGAATAGGGTGTGTGGCGAAGGCTCTGATGCTTTTAGCTCCTCTCTCTTTCATCATATCGGCAGCCAGAACCAGTGTTCCGGCAGTATCAACCATATCATCAACTATAATAACATTCCTCCCTTCGACTTCGCCTATTATTGACATCTCTTCAATTACGTTTGGTTTTTTACGGAGCTTATAGCATAAAACCATTTCCGATTGCAGGTGACGCGAGTAAGCATTGGCTCTTTTCGATCCGCCCATGTCGGGTGCTGAAACTGTCATGTTATCGAGATTAAGCTTCTCGATATATGGGGCAAAAATCGCTGAACTGTAAAGATGGTCAACAGGAACGTTAAAGAATCCTTGAATCTGGTCGGCATGGAGGTCCATGGTGATTATCCTGTCGACACCGGCGGTGCTGAGTATATCTGCCGCCAGCTTTGAACCGATTGAGACCCTTGGACGATCCTTCCTGTCCTGACGGGCAAAACCATAATAGGGTATTACAGCAATTACCTTGTAGGCTGAAGCTCTTTTTGCAGCATCAATCATGAGGAGGAGCTCTAACAGATTTTCGGCAGGAGGATTTGTGGATTGAACAATAAAGACCATGTCGCCCCTTACAGATTCATCAAAGCAAGGTTGAAATTCTCCGTCGCTGAAGCAGGTAACAGAGCTTTTCCCGAGTTCAATACCAAGTTCATCTGCGATTTTTTCTGCGAGCTGTCTGGATGATCTGCAGGCAAAAAGTTTTAAGGGGGCTTTTCCAAACATCGTCTTGTTTTTTTTTGTTTTTATCCTGATTGTTGATTACAAAATTAATTATTCCTGATGATATCAGACCTATTTTGATAACTTGTTAATAGATTCTTCAATGAAACTCAGGATCTCATCTCTGCCATTCTTTTTAACAGAAGATGTGATGAAGGTTGGTGGCAGTGTCTCCCAGTTTTTGAGCATTACATCATTATAATGACGAACCGATCTTTCAAGCTCCAGCCGGCTGATTTTATCACTTTTGGTAAAAACTCTTGCAAATGGCACCCGGTTTACACCCAGGAATTCCATAAATTCAATATCAGATTTTTGTGGTTTCAACCTCGAATCAATCAACACAAAAAGGCAAACAAGATTTATTCTTTTTAATATATAATCCCTTGAAGCATTAGTCCATTTCTCCCTCATCTTTACAGGCACTTTGGCATATCCATATCCGGGAAGATCAACAAGATACCAGGTTCCGTTTATCAGAAAATGATTAATTGTTCTGGTTTTTCCGGGCTCACCGGAAATCTTTGCAAGCCTCGACCAGCCAGTTAGCATATTTATTAATGAAGATTTGCCGACATTAGACCTGCCTATGAATCCAAACTCATACCCGGATGAGACAGGACACTGTTTCAAAGTAGTACTGCTTTTTATAAATGATGCTGAACGAATTAGCATTTTCGCATTCTAGTTTAAATCATTATAGGGCAGGCTTATCTTTTTACTTATAAGATATCGGTTGCTGTATAGTGTTGATATTTCAACAATTATGTTGACAGAATCAGGTTTTGGAGATCCTGTTTTTTTCAAATCCAGAACAGCTTTGCCATCAATAGTTTTAATTGACTTAACCATTGTAGTATCAAACCGGCCATCAGTAAAATCACCTCTGTAAAATTTGACCTTCTTACTTTTATCTGATAAGCTGAGCATGATATGATAAACACCCTTTGACTTATATTCATCTATTAAACCGACTACAACCTCGGGGTAATCCCTGAAAAGTTTACCATTCTTCTCAAACTCCTGAAAAAACTCGGTACGAAAACCTTTTCTGTATCCGATTTTTGCCTTGATATCTCCACTCCCGTAAAATTGTTTCTGTATCCCGTCTATCGTATCATGTTTATAAGGCGTTGTCCTGAATAACTTACCGTTGGGGTAATACCAGCATGAAGAGTCTTCTCTCAGATTATTCTCATACCAGAATGTCTGTCGCAACAGGCCGTCCTGATAAAAAGTTTTCATTAATCCCTGACGCACTCCGTTTTTAAATGTTACCTCCTTTATCAGATAATTTCTGCTGGTATATCTTTTAATGCCGGTAAAACCGGTATCTGGTACAGTGGAAGTTTCGGATACCTTTTTCCCTGATCCTTTCCCGGTACATCCGGTTGCTGCAAATAGAATAAGGAGAACAACAGATAAGTATGATAATTTTTTCATTGCAGTTAATTATTTGATTTATATTGATTTAAGTCTTCACTAATAAAAACCTCGAGTACTTTTGACTCAGGTGACGGTTCCAGGATAACCTCTTTTATAATAGCCGGAAGCAAAACTGTCTCACCCTTTGAGACGGGTTCAGAATTACCGTTCCAACGGATCAGGAATTCTCCCTCAGTACAAATATAGATTACAAAGGAGTCAATAAGATTGTAATCTTTACTGATGCGTTCATTGAAACTTATGATGTTTGTAGTAAAGAATTCACAATTGACAAGGTTTTCAGTTTTATTAAAAATCGGTTGTTTTGAGATTTTATTCTTTCCTGCTGCCTTAAAATCGATAACATCAAGAGCCAGCTCAGTATGTAACTCCCTTGATTTTCCTTTCATATCCTTCCTGTTCCAGTCAAAAATCCTGTAGGTGATATCGGAGGTTTGCTGAATTTCGACAAGCGTAATACCTCCGCCTATTGCGTGTATTCTGCCTGCCGGAGTGAAAAAAACATCTCCCGGAACAGGATTCTCAATATTCAGTAGCCCCGGGAGATCTCCGGTTTTCATTGCATTTAAATAAATCTCCTTATTTACAGGTTCTTTAAAACCGGTAAAAATCTTTGAATTCCTCTCACTTTCAAGGATATACCACATTTCAGTTTTACCATACGCCTTGTGCCTCTCTTTAGCCATCTTATTGTCCGGATGAACCTGGATTGAGAGATCTTCTCTTGCTTCAATCAGCTTTATAAGCAAAGGGAAGTCATTGCCAAACTTCTCAAAAACAGCATCTCCCGTGATGTCGCCCATATAAACCTCTATAAGCTCTTCAATGTTGTTTCCGGCAAGGAAACCGTTACTTACAATTGAAAGATTTTCAGATACTGCCGATAATTCCCAGCTTTCACCATACTTAATATCAGGATTGGCATTTTTATGATAACGACTGACCAGGGTCGTTCCTCCCCAGATTTTTTCTTTTAAAAAAGGTTCAAATTTAAGCGGGTAAAGTTCTGACATTCAGTTGTGGTTAATAATTACAAACTATGGCTCCCCCGTTACCCGGGATTTCCTCTCCCGATTCTCGGGATTTCGTCATTTCATTCCTCAAACTTCGTTCGTCAAACTCCAAACTTTTACTTATTTTTGATCATTATTGTATGCAAAATTACAAATAAATGCTGATTGTTGGAATAGCTGGCGGTACAGGTTGCGGGAAAACCACAGTAGTCAGAAAGCTGGTGGAAGGTCTCCCAAGCGGCGAAGTAATTATAATGCCTCAGGACTCTTATTATAAGGACAATGGTCATATCCCGCTGGAGGAGAGACAAAAGATCAATTTTGACCATCCCGACTCTCTGGAATTCAGTCTTCTGATTGATCATCTTAAACAGCTTAGAAAAGGGAAATCAGTCGAGATGCCCATTTATTCGTATCTTACTTGTGTGAGGTCGAAGGAAACCATTACAATTAAACCGGCTAAGGTTGTGCTTATTGAAGGTATCCTGATACTTGCAGACCCGGGTTTGCGTAAAATGCTTGATATAAAAGTATTTGTGGATGCCGACGCTGATGACCGGCTGGGAAGGGTCATTCGACGTGATATTGTTGAGCGCGGACGTTCCGTACTTAAGGTGCTTGAAAGATATCACGATACCGTTAAACCTTCTCATCTTCAGTTTATTGAACCATCGAAACGATATGCCGATATCATAATACCCGGAGGAGGAGAAAACCAGGTCGGCATAGAAGTTCTCATCTCAATTATTGAAAAACATTTAAAAAAGGAAAAAACTCAAAAATATGCTCGATAATATTAAAGTAGAAGATATATTGTTTCTCGATATTGAAACAGTACCGCAGGTATCGTCAATGAGTGAACTTAATCCCCGGATGCAGACTCACTGGGACAAGAAATCGAAGTTATTCCGGGCTCCTGATCAGTCAGCTGAAGATGCTTATGAAAGAGCTGGCATTTTTTCTGAATTCGGCAGAATAATCTGTATATCAGTCGGTTACATAAAGGATAAGAATCCATTCACCTTCAGGCTTAAATCTTTTTTTAATGATGATGAAAAAGTTATTCTTACAGAATTTTCTGAGATGCTTACGAAATTTTCACATTCAAAAAAAGAGGCTCAGCTTTGTGCTCATAATGGCAGGGAATTCGACTTCCCTTATATTGCACGAAGGATGATCATCAATAAACTTATTATTCCTGAAATACTTGATAATGCCGGTAAAAAACCCTGGGAGGTTAAACTGCTTGATACCATGGATCTATGGAAATTCGGCGATTACAAGAATTACACTTCCCTCGATCTCCTGACATCCATCCTTGGAATACCTTCACCAAAGGATGATATAGACGGCAGTATGGTGGCAAATGTTTATTACAACGAAAAGGATATAGGCAGAATAGTCCGCTATTGTGAAAAGGACGTTGTCGCCATTGCCCAGATACTTCTGCGTTTCATGAATCTTCCGGGAATACCGGAGGATAAGATTGAGTCGGTGACAGTAATATGATTAAACCCCCTTCCCAACCTTCCCCCAGGGGGGAAGGTGAATTATATGAAATCCTTTCCCCCATGGGGGAAATAAGAAAGGGGGTGGTCAATAAAATAAAATCCTGAAAGTCAATTATTTAATAAGCTTATCAATGCTTCAGACACTTCAACCGGGTTATCAACGTGAACCCAGTGCCCTGCATCTTTAATGACCCTGAATTCCGCAGCAGGAAATAACCGGAGAATGAGACTGAAATCTTCGGAAGGGATATAATCCGATTTTTCTCCTTTCAGGAAAATAACAGGAAAACCGGTTACCGGTTCCAAAATCTCGTTTTCATCAACAACTCTATCCATTATCTTATCAATATTTTTCAGAAGAGATATATTGTTGATTTTCCACGAAAGTTTTCCTTCATCACTTCTATGGATGTTTTTCAAAATCATTTTTCTTATTCGTTCAGAACTGATTTTTTCGGCAAACAGTTTTTCCACTTCAGCTCTTGATCTGACTTCCGAGATATCAATTTTCGCCAGGGTTTTAAGGATTGTCAGGTGCTGATTATAATATTCCGTATATCTGGCTTTAGTCTCAAATGGAGAAATGTCTGCAACCAGCAGTCCTTCAAGCATTTCAGGCCATCTGATTGCAAAACGGACCGCAGTTTTGCCTCCCATGCTGTGTCCGGCCAGAAAGAATTTCTTCAGATTAAGTTCAATAGCAAACTCATGAAGATCGTTGCTCATGGAATCATAATCATGCACATCTGAGTGCGGAGATTGTCCGTGGTTTCTCTGGTCGGGAAGGTATACAGTAAAATTATTGCCGAGCTTTTTTGCAATTGAGACCCAGTTGTCCGAGGAACCATATAATCCATGGAGTATTACAAGCGGTGGTCCTTCCCCGTATTTCCTGTAGAATAATTTCATGTTCCTGTCAGCCGGTTAATTGCCTTTTATACATCTGGATTGTATTTTCAAGGCCAAGATAAAGAGCATCAGCGATAAGTGCATGCCCGATAGAGACTTCAAGGAGCCATGGTATGTTTTTATGAAAGTAGAAAAGATTATCAAGATTAAGATCGTGTCCTGCATTAACCCCCAGACCGGCATCTCTGGCTATTTCTGCTGCTCTAATAAAGGGTTTTATAGCTTCAATGGCACTTTTATTGAAACCCGAAGCATAAGGCTCAGTGTAAAGTTCGACCCTGTCTGTTCCGGTAACCACAGCATTTTCAATATTAACTGTTTGTGTATCAACAAAAAGTGATGTTCTGATTCCAGCTTTCTTAAAGGTTGAAACAACATCTGTAAGAAAGGTTCTGTTTTTCAAAGTATCCCAGCCGGCATTTGATGTAATTGCATCATGTCTGTCGGGGACAAGAGTCACCTGATCGGGTTTGACAGAGAGCACAAGGTCGATAAAACTATCTGAGGGATTACCTTCTATGTTGAATTCAGTCTTAATTATCGGTCTTATTTCAAGGACATCCTTATACCTGATATGCCGTTCATCGGGCCGCGGGTGAACTGTAATACCATCGGCACCGAATAATTGGCAGTTTATTGCTGCATTAAGGACATTAGGAATATTCCCTCCTCTTGCATTTCGTAATGTTGCAATTTTATTTATGTTAACACTAAGTCTGGTCATAAAATAAATATGTTGATTATTCGTATAGTTATTAGTAATGCAAAATTAACAGAACTGACGCTTTTTTTATTAATTTAGTTGAAAATTAACCGGAATGGTTGCAAACGACTTGATATCAGAGATTATTCCATCACTGAAAACATCCGACACAGGGCAGACAGCCTTGAACTGGATGGAGATATTCCGGATATCGCATTTACCTATAGTGAACAACCAGGATTTTCTCGGGCTCATATCCGATACAGACATTTATGATATGAACCAGCCTGAAGAACCAATTGGTAATCACGAGCTTACATTATTAAAACCTTATGTGACTTCTGACCAGCACCTTTTTGAAGTCATCGGGCTTGCCTCACAGCTTAAGCTGTCTGTGGTTCCTGTACTTGATAACCAGAAACATTACAAGGGAGTAATAACGACAAGTGACCTTATAAAACATATTGCCGGAATCTCATCCATGGATCAACCCGGAGGAATTATTGTCCTTGAAATGATTGAAAGGGATTATTCGCTTTCGCAGATAGCCCAGATTATTGAAAGTAATAATGTTAAGGTGCTTAGCATGTATATTACTTCTCCAAAAGAATCAACACGGCTTGAGGTTACTTTAAAAGTCAATACAACGGATCTTTTATCATTGATAAGGACTTTTGAAAGATATAATTACGATGTAAAAACATGGGTTACCACAAATGATTCTATTGATCGGTTTTATTCCGAAAGATTTGATCTCCTGATGAAATATCTTAATATGTAACAGCTTATGTTGCAACGAGTTGCCATTTACAGCAAGGATAATAACACAAAAACCAGGGATGGTGTGCAAAGGCTGGTGAACGAATTCCGGAAGAGGGGAATTCTGATTCAGCTTTTTAAGAAATCGACAGGTGTAGAAACAACCAGTGGTGGAGGATCAGTTGAGTGGATAAGCGACCTTCCTGAATTTTCGGATTTACCCGACATAATATTTAGTGTTGGTGGAGATGGTACCTTCCTCGAAACTGTTCTGAAAGTTAAAGATCTTGGAATCCCTGTGGCTGGTGTAAATACCGGCAGAATGGGATTTCTGGCAAATATACCTGGTGAGGAACTAAATAAATCAATTGATCAGCTATGCCAGAACGAGTACGACATCATTGAAAGATCTCTTCTTGAAATATGCCGCCCTGTCAACCTGTTCAATGGTGAATCTGCTATAGCACTCAATGAAATTACTATCCAGAAAGCTAACCTGAGCATGATAACGATTCATGTTTATGTGAATGATGTTTTTCTGAATACATATTGGGCTGACGGACTTATCGTTTCAACAGCCACCGGTTCAACAGCCTATAATCTCAGTGTCGGAGGACCGATATTATCGCCTGAAGATGAGAGTATTATTATATCTCCTATTTCACCACATAATCTCACAATAAGACCGATTGTGCTTTCAGGTGATAGTAAACTCAGAATGGTTATGGAAGCCAGAACCGACGAATATATGGCAACTTGCGATTTCAGGTTTAAAAGACTCTCAATCAGCGAAGAGATTCATATTATCAGAACCGGAACAAAATTAAAAACGATAATGCTTAAGGGACGGGATTTTTACAATACCCTTCGAAACAGGCTTATGTGGGGTGTGGATAAAAGAAACTGAAACTATTAATGGTCTGAATATCATATTGTTCCGAATATGGGTTATTTTTGGGTTGATAATATTTAATTAATTTTGTATCAGATTATTAATTGCACTAAATTTTAGATTATTATATTTGTATCAGCAATAATTTAGATTGTATAATGAAACGGTCAATTCTGATAATATTGGTATTCATTCTTTCAGTTCCTTTTTCACAGGCACAGTTGTGGAAAATGAAAAGATGGGAAGCCACTTTGGGTGTAGGTCCATCCTTTTTCTTTGGTGATATCGGTGGATACTCACAGACAAAGAATATCCTCGGCTTAAGGGATATGACTTACCTGCAGACCAGGTTCGATATAAATGGGAATTTGAAATTCAGGATCACAAGGAGTGTAAATATAAGACTCAGTATGAGTTATGCTCTTTTTAATGCTACCGATGTAAGAGGATCTAATGAAGGTAGAGAAATGAAAGCAACAACATCAATTTTTGAACCGGCACTAATTGGTGAATATTATTTTATTAAAAATTATGCTGAAAATAGTTACCTGTTCTACAAGGGGAAAGAGGGTTATCTCAGGAAAATTCTGAAATCACTCGACTTTTATGTATTTGGAGGTGTTGGTGGTGCAGCTTATTGGGTAAATGGTAATGATGTTCTTATTGAGCATGGGATGAAAACGGGCGGATTCACTGCTGTATTTCCCGGTGGATTAGGTGCGACTCTCATTTATTCCCCCTATCTGAATTTTGGAGTTGAGCTGGGAGGAAGATATACACTTACAGATTATTTAGATGGCTATACTTCACAATATTCCAAGGCAAATGACGTTTATTATTTTTTAAATCTTACCATCACCTACAAGCTGAAAACAGGACGCAATGGTTGGCCCTCATTCAGATGAAAATAAGCGGGATTAGTTTTAATGAAAAGATTACCTTGGATTTTCTTCTTTGTCAGCCTTTCCCTAACTGCAGTCGGACAACGTAATTCTGATTACGGAGTTTTTTTAGGCGTCTCGTCATATATGGGTGATATCAACCCCAGCAAGATAATGTATTCACCTCTGCCGGCAGGTGGTATTTTTTACCGGTACAACTTACATCCAAGGCATGCTTTGAGAGCCAATATTTTTGCAGGAGGACTGAGAGCAAATGATCTTGATTTCAACAACAATTTCCAGAAAACCAGGGCTGCTTCATTTTCAGGAATCGTGGGAGAACTTGCAATTCAGTTTGAATTTAACTTTCTGCCTTATACTACCGAAGGAAAATTATGGGATTATTCGCCATATTTTGCTGCCGGAGTTGGTGCTGTTGTTACTAATTATGCGGTCTTTGCTATTGAACCAGTTATCCCGTTTTCAGTAGGTTTTAAAGTGAATATTTATAAAAATATGGGACTCGAAGCAGAATATGGTTTTCGTAAAACTTTTTATGATAACTTTGACGGTCTGAAAGATTTTGTTGCTCCGTCCGATTTTGCGTGGCTCCATAATAATGACTGGTATTCATTTGCCGGTATTGCTCTTACATGGAAGCTCTACAACAAATTGGCCGGATGCCCTGCCTACAGCGATGTGGACGGGAAAAGGAGGAGACACTAGATTATGTCATCAAGACAGTTGATTGATATTGATAAACTACCGCTCCATGTTGCGATTATTATGGATGGAAATGGCAGATGGGCCATCCAGCATGGAAAAGACAGGATTTTCGGGCACCAACAGGGTGTTGAATCTGTCAGAAATATCATTGAGGCAGCTGCTGAGCTTGGAATTAAATATCTGACCCTTTATGCTTTCTCAACAGAAAACTGGGGAAGACCTGATGATGAAGTCTCTGCATTAATGGATATTATGGTACAATCACTTAGTAATGAGACTGATACACTATTAAAGAATAATATAAGGCTTACCGCAATAGGTGATCTTGGAAGACTTGCTGATGACGTAAGGGCAAGGTTGTTTGAAACAATTGAAGTGACTTCAGGTTCAAATGGATTAAATCTGGTTATAGCTCTCAGCTATAGTTCCAGATGGGAAATAACGGAAGCCGCAAAGAGAATTGCATCGGATTTAAACCGTGGAATACTGAAATATGAATCTGTAAACGAGGAATTGTTTGAAAAGTACCTTAAGACTCAGGGTATCCCGGATCCTGATTTATTGATAAGGACCAGTGGTGAGTTAAGAATCAGCAATTTTCTTTTATGGCAGCTCGCATATACAGAATTATATTTTACTGAAAAACTTTGGCCTGATTTTGGTAAGGAGGATTTTTATTATGCTATAATTGACTTCCAGAAAAGAGAAAGAAGATTTGGAAAAACAAGGGAACAGGATTTAGAAAAATAATGAAATTGATGAGGATAATAAGATTTAAAAGGATTGTTATAGCACTTATGCTTGTTATCACTGGCATTCAGGCAAATGCTCAGGAAAAACAGGAAATTTTTGATTTTTCAAATGCGGGTGATTATGTAATTGGAGATGTTTCAATATCGGGAGTAAGATACCTTGATTTAAATGCCCTGCAGGGAATTTCCGGATTAAGAGTCGGACAAACAATTGCTATTCCAGGTGATGTTATTACCAGGGCAGCTCAGAAATTATGGCAACAGGGCTTATTTTCTGATGTAAGAATTTCTATAACATCGATCAGGTCAGATACAGTCTTTCTTGACATTTTATTGCAGGAAAGACCACGTTTGTCCGCTGTAAAAATCAATGGAATAAGGAATTCTGAATCGGATGACATTATCAAAAAAATAAGTCTTCCTGTTGGATCGCAGGTTACCTCTTATGTTCTGAACAATACAAAAAAAACTATCAGGGACCATTTTATTGAAAAAGGATTCCTTAATACAGCTGTCGATTTTGTTCAGAAAGATGATCCTGATCAACCTAATAATGTTATACTCAATATCAATGTTGATAAAAACAAAAAGGTAAAAATCGGCCAGCTGACATTTATCGGGAATGATTATTTTAAGACTTCGAAGCTGCGCCGTCAGATGAAGAGCACTAAGAAGAAGAACCTGAATATTTTCAAAGCGTCAAAATATATTAGTGAAAAATATGAAGAAGATAAAGGGAAGCTGATTACATTTTATAATGATAACGGATTTAAGGATTTTACAATCCTTTCCGATTCATTATACAATATTTCTGATAATCGTATCGGTTTGAAAATCAAGATTGATGAAGGGGATCAGTATTTCCTTAGAAATGTTGATTGGGTTGGTAATAGTGTCTACAAGAGAGAAGATCTTTCCAAAGTTTTTAATGTCAAAAAAGGATCTGTTTATAACCAGTCTCTGATACTTGACAGGCTCCAGGGAACAAGTGGAGCAGAAGATGCTGTAAGCAACCTGTACCTTGATTATGGTTATCTCTTTTCAAGGCTTACTCCGGTTGAATCTAAAGTTGAAGGAGACTCTATTGATCTGGAAATCAGAATATATGAAGGCGATCAGGCCTATATTAACGATATTATAATCACCGGTAATACACGAACCAACGAACATGTTGCCCGGCGTGAGCTGTACACCCTTCCCGGTGATCTTTTCAGCAAAGAGAAAATTTTAAGATCGATGCGACAGCTGGGTGTGCTCGGCCATTTTGACCCGGAAAAGATCAACCCAACACCAATCTCTGATCCAACGACAGGAACAGTTAATCTTTTATATCAGCTCGAAGAAAAAGCCAACGACCAGTTCGAACTCTCAGGAGGGTGGGGCGCAGGTATGCTTGTCGGATCAGTAGGTGTTATATTCAGCAACTTTTCAATGCGCAACTTTTTCAAGCTCAAAGAGTGGCGACCTTATCCTTCCGGCGATGGACAATCACTGAGCCTAAGAGTCCAGTCAAATGGTCGTGTATATCAGGCATATAACATTTCATTTGTCGAGCCCTGGCTTGGAGGGAAAAAACCGAATACCTTTTCCATTTCATTTACGAGGTCTGTAATGACAAACGGAAAAAAGAAAGGTGAAGATGGACGTCAATCGATGATTATGGACGGAGGTGCGTTGGGTCTGGGAAAGAGATTGAACTGGCCTGATGACTATTTCTCAATATACGGAGAACTAAGCTATCAAAGGTACAGCCTTAATAACTACAGCTATTACCAGTTCCTCTTTCAGAATGGCCAGTCAAATCTCGCGAGTCTTACCATTAGGCTTCAGAGGTTTTCTACAGCTCCTAATCTCATTTATCCAAGACAGGGATCATCATTTACATTATCACTTCAGGCTACTCCTCCTTACTCTTTTATAAGTGGCAGGAATATGTCAGATGTGACAGATGAAGTAAAATACAAATGGATTGAATTTCATAAATGGATTTTTAAGGCAGATTATTATTTTCCACTTTCGAAGAATGATAAACTTGTCCTTAATTCCCGGTTTGCATTCGGATACCTTGGCTATTATAACAGAGATATCGGACCATCGCCTTTTGAAAACTTCTATCTGGGTGGTGATGGAATGACAGGTTATAGCTTCTATGGTCGCGATGTAATTGCCCTTAGAGGTTATACCAACGGATCTCTCACTCCTACAGACGCTAAAAGCGGAGCTCCGGCAGGTAATGTCTATTCAAAAATTACTTTTGAGATGAGGTATCCTATCTCTCTTAACCAGCAGGCAACTGTTTATGGACTTGTATTCCTTGAATCAGGGAGAGCATGGTATCAGCTTAAAGATTTTAATCCTTTTAAAATGAACCGTTCGGCAGGTATTGGACTAAGGGCTAACCTTCCGATGTTCGGATTATTAGGTATCGACTGGGGATACGGTTTCGATGAGGTTCCAAATCCTTCTCTTTACCCAAGCGCTAATAAATCACAATTCCATTTTGTTATAGGTCAGCAATTTTAAAATGAACATTAAATTTCAAATCATGAAAAAAGCAGTTTTTATTATAGGATTATTTATTCTGACTTCAGCTATGGCTGTTGCTCAGAAATATGCATTTGTCGATTCTGAATATATCAGAAAAAATATTCCGGCATTTAATACAGCACAGGAACAGCTCGATAAGCTTTCTAAACAATGGGAAAAAGAAGTCGCAGATGGCTATGCTGTTGTTGAACAGATGTATAAATCATATCAGAATGAAGCACCTCTTCTTTCACAGGATATGAAAACAAAAAGAGAAGAAGCAATCATCGCCAAAGAAAAAGAGATGAAAGATCTTCAGAATAATTACTTTGGAATGGAAGGCGAACTTTTCAAAAAAAGAGAAGAACTTGTCAAACCAATCCAGGATGAAATACTAAAAGCTATTAAAGATATTGCTGTTGAAGGCAGCTATGCAGTTATTTTTGATACTGCTGCCGGAGGTAATATCCTCTTCGCCAATCCCAAATATGACATTAGCGATCAGGTACTTGAAAAATTAGGTTATAAAAATTAAATAATTACTTTTGCACTTAATAAATAAATAAAACTATTTGAAATGAAAAGATTTATAGCAATTACACTTCTTGTTTTTTGTTTTGCATTTACAGGCAAATCCCAGAACCTGAAGTTCGGACATATAAACAGCGATGAGCTGATCCAGTCTATGCCAGAATGGGATTCGGCTACGGCAAATCTTGAAAAATTCCGTAAAACACTGGTCAATGCTCTTGAGATCATGCAGGTTGAACTTAATAACAAGAACGACGCATATAATAAGGACCAAAAAAACTGGACAGACATTGTCAAACAAACCAAGGAACAGGAGATGATCGATCTGAACAAAAGGATGCAGGATTTCCAGGTTAATGCACAGGAGCAGCTTCAGAACAAACAGGTAGAGTTTTTCCAGCCAATCTATACAAAAGTCGATAAGGCTATCAAAGATGTAGGCAAAGAGAATGGATTCTTTTATGTTTTTGATCTTGCTAAAGGCGCTCTTCTTTATTACGATGAGACGAAAAGCACAAATATTTTACCGCTTGCTAAAGCCAAGCTTGGCCTGAAATAATTTTTAAACACTATACCGATGACCATCCGCCAGCTGGCGAATGGTCATTTTTTTAATATTGCAGTAAAGTGAAAGAAAAACCAATAGGAATTTTCGATTCAGGGGTCGGAGGCCTTACTGTTGCTCACGCTATTAAACAAATTCTGCCGGGAGAAAATCTCATATATTTTGGCGATACGGCTCACCTCCCTTATGGAGACAAATCAGCTGATTCAATAAAGCAATATTCACGCAGAATTACGGAATTCCTTCTGGAACATAAATCAAAGGTTATACTGGTTGCGTGTAATTCAGCTTCTGCTTCAGCTTTTGAAATCTTAAAGAAGGAATTCAGCGGTCGGACATTACTGATTGATGTCATTGATCCTGTAATTAAGTACTTAAACACCAGACATTTCAATAAAGTAGGAGTTATTGGAACAAAAAGAACAATCAGCTCCGGAACTTACGAGATAAAGTTGAAAGAACTTTCACCTGAAACAAGTATCGTCTCGCTGGCCACCCCTTTACTGGTTCCGATGATCGAGGAAGGATTTATCTTTGATGATATTAGCAATGCAATAATCCGCGCATATCTTTCTGATCAGTCTCTGGCAGGAATCGAAGCTTTAGTTCTTGGCTGCACTCATTATCCGATAATTAAAAACCAGATTAGCAAAATATTCAACTTTAATATAGAGATTGTAGATTCATCGAAAGTAGTGGCTATAACTCTGAAAGAAATACTCGAAGAAAACAATTTGATTAACACATCCGGCAAGGTAAAAGACCAGTTTTATGTCTCCGACTATACTCCTTATTTTGAGAAGATTGCAAAGATGTTCTTCGAAGGAGATATCAATCTTAAGAAGGCGGATATATGGAGCTAACCCCCCATCCCCCCTAAAGGGGGCAAGCCCCGCCCTCGCGGGGCTGGGGGTCTGTGAAAAACATGACCAAAATCATACACATTTATCATTAATTATATGTTTTTTCGAACTTTAAAAAACTAATTTTGTATATCCTAAGCTATTGATTAAGTGTAATCAAGCCTTCAATTAATATTAATGATTCATTATGGCGAAAAATTCACTGGTTATTGAAAGAGAAGAAGTAGTTATCCGTTTTTCAGGCGATTCCGGCGATGGCATGCAGCTTACAGGAACACTTTTTTCTGATACTGCTGCATTGTTCGGTAACGACTTATCCACATTTCCTGACTATCCGGCAGAGATCCGTGCCCCGCAGGGTACTGTAGGCGGTGTCTCAGGTTTCCAGGTCCATATGGGACATTCAGAGATCAACACTCCGGGTGATTATGCTGATGTCCTTGTTGCAATGAACCCCGCAGCAGTAAAAGCAAATGCAAAATGGGTTAAACCGGGAGGCACAATAATTTTTGATAAAGATAATTTTACTGATAAAAATATCGAGAAAGCAGGATTTAAGAGCGATCCTGTTGTTGAAGAAAAACTTGATAATTATAATGTTATTGCAGCTCCAATTTCTTCAATGGTTAAGGAAGCGCTGAAGGACATTGGCCTTGATCCAAAAACGGTGCTCAGGACAAAAAATATGTTTGCTCTGGGAATGGTTTACTGGCTTTTCGACAGGAGGCTTAAATATACCGAACAATATTTTGATAAGAAATTTGCTAAAAAACCTGAAATAGCTGAAGCAAATAAAATTGCTTTAAGAGCAGGTTATTATTATGCAGAGACGATTGAGGCATTAAACCCTGTTATTAAAATTGAACCGGCACAGATAGCAAAGGGTACTTACAGAAACATCTGTGGCAATACAGCAACAGCCTGGGGATTAATAGCAGCCGCTGAGAAAGCTGGTCTGAAACTGTTTATAGGATCTTACCCTATAACACCTGCAACAGGTATTCTTGAAGAGATGGCTGCACGTAAAGATCTGGGTGTTAAAAGCTTCCAGGCTGAAGATGAAATAGCCGGAATCTGTACCGCCCTGGGCGCCAGCTTCTCGGGATACCTGGCAGTGACCTCTACTTCGGGTCCGGGACTTGCCCTGAAATCAGAAGCTATCGGACTCGCAGTCATGGCTGAGCTGCCAATAGTTATCGTTAATGTTCAAAGAGGAGGCCCTTCTACCGGCCTTCCTACAAAGACAGAACAGGCCGACCTGATGCAGGCTCTTTATGGAAGGAGTGGAGAATGCCCTGTTGTGGTAATAGCTGCAAGCACCCCATCCGACTGTTTCCATTTTGCTTATGAAGCTGCAAAGATTGCTATGGAACATATGACACCGGTACTGCTTCTTACGGACGGGTACCTGGCCAATGGTACTGAACCATGGAAAATCCCAAAAATGAAAGATCTGCCTGAAATAAAACCTCCATTTGCTGATAAGACAAAGATTCCTTTTCTCCCATATGCCCGTGATTGTGAGACACTTGTGAGGTCATGGGCTATCCCTGGAACACCCGGACTCGAGCACAGGATCGGAGGACTTGAGAAAACTTTGAAAGGAACTGTTTCATACATTCCCGAGAACCACGAACAAATGGTAAAATTAAGAGCTGATAAAGTAGCCAAAGTTGCAGATAAAATTCCGGACCTTACAGTTTATGGCGAAAAATCGGGCGACCTGCTGTTAGTTGGCTGGGGCGGCTCACGCGGATACCTGATAACAGCGGTCCGTGAATTACAGGCCGAAGGATATAAAGTCAGCCTTGCTAATTTCAACTATATCAATCCTTTTCCAAAAAATGTAAATGAAGTCTTCAGGAAATTTAAGAAAATTATTGTCGCTGAATTGAATCTTGGTCAGTTTGCCGATTACCTGCGTATGAAATACCAGGAATTTAACTATGAACAGATCAATAAAGTCCAGGGACTTCCATTCACGATCAAAGAGATAAAAGAAAAATGTATTAAAATTCTGGAGGGCAAATAAAATGGCAGAACAACAAACAATTCAATACACACCGAAAGATTTTAAAAGCGACCAGGAAGTAAGATGGTGCCCTGGCTGCGGCGACCATGCTGTATTAAATGCTGTCCAGAAAGCACTGCCGGAGCTTGGAATACCAAAGGAGAAATTTGCATTTATATCAGGCATCGGTTGTTCATCGAGATTCCCTTATTATATGGATACCTATGGTTTTCACGGAATTCATGGCCGTGCAGCAGCAATTGCCTCAGGAGTTAAAACCGCTAATCCGGAACTTTCTGTATGGGATATTACAGGCGATGGCGATGCACTTGCAATCGGCGGAAATCATTTCATTCATGCAATCCGTCGTAATATAGATATTAATATAATACTGTTTAACAATGAGATATACGGACTGACAAAAGGCCAGTATTCCCCTACATCGGAAAAAGGATTGGTGACAAAAACATCACCCTTCGGAACAGTTGAAGAGCCTTTTTCAGTCGGCGAACTTGTAATTGGTGCAAAAGGGAAATTCTTTGCCCGTACTGTTGACTCAAATGTTGCTCTTTCAACCCAGATATATATTGAAGCTGCAAAACATAAAGGTACTTCTGTTGTCGAAGTTCTCCAGAACTGTGTGATTTTTAACGATGGGATCCATGATGTTGTTGCAGGAAAAGAAGTCAGAGACGACAGAACCATTATCCTGAAACATGGTGAGCCAATGAAATTCGGGAAGGGAAATAATAAGGGTCTTGTTCTCGACGGACTTAAACTGAAAGTTGTCACAATAGGTGAGAACGGGATTACTGAAAAGAATCTGCTGGTTCATGATGCATCTGAACCGAATCCCGGAATTCAATATATGCTTGCCAATATGAAATATCCTGAATATCCTGTGGCTCTTGGAGTTATAAGGTCTGTAACGGGAAATACCTATGAAGCTGACGTCCAGGAACAGATTAAATCAATTCAAAAGGATTCGAAGATTAAATGTATGGATGATCTGCTGCTGAGCGGATCGACCTGGAAAATGGAATAAAACTTTCTAAATCAACCACCTCCTCCCTGACGGTGACCGTCAGGGATACTCCCTGCCTGCCGGCAGGCAGGCTCCTTAAAAAAGGAGGAGAAAGTTAAATTATTAAATATCAATACTTTCCCCCCGCTTTTGGCGGAAGGTGGCCACGCTTTAGCGTGGACGGGGTGGTTCATTATACCATTAATTTTACTAATTTTAACTCCTGATCTTCTCCGGTTTCTGCTACATGGATGAAAAGAACCATATTACACCTGAATACCACAAGCTGCTTCACGATCAGCAGGAAAGGGTAAAAGAACTTGCATGTATCAATCAGACGACAAATATTCTTAAAGAAGGCAAGCCAATTGAAGAGACACTTCAGCAGGTTGTATTACTTCTGCCGGCAGCCTGGCAATATCCGGAATATACTGAAGCACGTATAAGATTTCTTGATAAAACATTCGAAACACCTGATTTTCAGGAAACTACATGGAAGATGTTCCAGGAATTCAATACAATTGATGATGAAAAAGGCTCAATAGAAATATTTTATACAAGAGAATTCAGTGTTGAAAAAGGAGGCCCTTTCTTAAAAGAGGAATGGGACCTGATCCAGAATATCTCAAGTCTTTTAACAGGCTATATTAATAGTTATAAGGCACGCGATATAATACGATTAGCCCAGGTCCCGAAGGAAGAACCGGAAGATTTAAAAACAGTCTCAAGCAGAAAGCTGTTGCAAAAATTTCTGGAGCGTCATAATGCTGAACGGGATGTCTTTCACGATCTACAGCCATTCAAAGTTAAAGAGATACTTCTGGTGGCTAACCTTTATGATGCTTATTCCATTGAGGGTGAAGGACGATTCTCAGACCATATGCTCGGTGAATATTACCAGCTTAGCCTGACTTCTCTCCCGAGGGTTACCGGTGTTTCAAGCGAGGATGAAGCTTTTAACAGGCTTAAAGCCAGACACTTCGACATGGTAATTATTATGATTGGTGTCCATAAGGAGAGCCCGATGATACTTTGTAAAAAAATCAAGGACAAATATCCTTACCTGCCGACATTCCTTCTTCTGAATAATCCGGGAGATGTTCCTTTTGTTAAAAAGCAGAAAGCAGCAGGTGTACCATTTGATAATTATTTTGTCTGGACCGGTGAATCCAAAGTATTTTTTGCAATGGTCAAGCTTCTCGAAGATAAGGTAAATGTCGAAAATGATACCAAAAAGGGACTTACCAGGGTAATTCTTCTTGTGGAAGATTCTGCTGAATACTATTCAAGCTACCTGCCAATGCTATATACGCTGGTGCTGGAGCAAACAAGAAGCCTTATTGAGGATGTTTCTACAGACGAACTTTATAAAGTGCTGAAGCTCAGGGCAAGACCAAAAATTTTGCTTGCTTCGAACTGGGAGGATTCTGTGACTATATATAACAAGTATAAGGAAAGCCTGTTGTGTATCATATCTGATATACGGTTTCCAAGGAATGGCGTATTAAATGATACAGCCGGCTTCGAGCTGATTCAGATGATAAAGGAAGAATTGCCGAATCTTCCCACAGTCCTTCAGTCATCTGACCCCGAAAATGCAAAATATGCCTTTACGCTTAAGTCAAATTTTATAAATAAAAACTCTGAAAGTCTTCTCCAGGACCTGAAATCATTTATAAACTATTACCTGGGTTTTGGACATTTTGTTTACAGAGATAATAAGGGACGCCAGATCGCAGTAGCAAAATCAATGAAAGAATTCGAGGCTTATCTCGAGACAGTGCCTGAAGATTCTCTGGCGTACCATGCAATGAAGAATCATTTCTCACTATGGCTGATGGCAAGAGGTGAGGTAAAAATTGCGAAGCTTATTAACCCGATTAAGGTGTCTGATTTTGACACTCTTAAAGAGCTCAGGGAATTTCTTATCGATATAATCCGTAAGCGCAGGCGCGAGACAAACAAAGGAAGAGTTGTCAATTTTGAAGAAACGGCAGTAATTGACGAGACAAACGTTGTGAGCCTGTCAGGCGGTTCGCTCGGCGGAAAAGGGAGAGGTCTTGCATTCATTAATACACTGATATACAGCTTTGAGCTTGGAAGGCTTTTACCGGGAATAAACATTAAAGCTCCGATAACTGCCATAATAGGAACAGATGAGTTCGATATGTTCATGGAACGTAATCATTTGTGGAACAGCGTAAAAGAAGAAAAGGATTTTGATGCGCTTCAAAGACTTTTTCTCGAAGGGAGTCTAAGCTACACACTGGAAAAAGAGCTGAG
>JBGOXH010000200.1:0-5335 GCA_041479075.1 Bacteroidia bacterium
AGAACCTGAAAGAACAAGTATGCATGCGATCAGGCACTGCAGGAGTATTGAATTGGAAGGAACCCCGAATTTCGGATGTATTTTTGCCACTGACCTGAAGAATAATCCGTCCTTTGCCATTGAATAATAGACTCTGGGGCCAATTATGATAAATGCACTTAATGATGAAAACAGGGCAAATGCAATCAGCAAAGAAAATAATACCTCTGCAGATTTTCCAAACAGATTACCCATTGCCAGCCCTCCGACTGAGATAACACCCTTCATCTGCTCCGGATTAATGCCATAGACATAGAGTATATTAATTCCGAGATAAAGAAGAATTACAATCCCGGTACCATAGAGAAGCGATCTCGGGAGTATTTTTGAAGGATTTTTAATTTCCGCTCCCAGGTATGTTGAAGCATTCCAGCCGCTGTAAGCAAACATTATCCACATCAGAGAGAGTCCGATCGTTTTCCATCCAGCAAAAACAGGGTTTACAATTTTTTCCCTGGCGAAATTCTCAAAGCTGCCTCTCCCTGAAGAGAATCCGGCAAATAAAAGGACAACTATAAGCAGAACCTTAAGAAAAGTAAGAAGATTCTGTATTCTTGCTCCGGTTTTAAGCCCGCGATAATGTATAAATGTGAAAATCAATATTATACTTATGGAAATAAGCTTTTTAGTCCAGACTTCATTTAGTATTCCTGATGATGAGAGCCAGCCTGGAAGAGAAGGTACTGCCCTGCAGAAATATTCGCTGAATCCCATAGCAGAAGCTGCAATAGGAGCTGAAAAGCCAACAATAAATGAGACCCATCCACTCAGGAATCCGAATAATGGATGATATAACTTTGAAAGGAACAGGTACTCGCCTCCTGCTCCCGGCATAGCTGCTCCAAGCTCTCCGTAGGCTAATGCTCCACAAATGGCTAGCAATCCTCCGACAGCCCATAAAACAATCATCAGAACCGGATCATTCAATCCTTTCATCAGAAGTCCCGATGTGGTGAAAATTCCTGCACCAATCATATTGGCTATGACAATATTGGTGGCAGGGAAAAGACCGAGCTTTCTCTGAAGTTTTTGTTCAGACATACTCCTTGTAAGTTATTTCTCCGATTTTTTATAGCTGATCGAAACTCCCCCTCCATAACTGTTTACGGTAGTCTCGTAGTTCTTAAGGCTTTTAATATATTCAAGGAAAATCCCCTGTCCTCCGTAACCGCCATAACCACCACGACCTCTGTCAGAAATATTATGGGCTGTAAAGCAACCGCCTACCTTAAGCTTGGGATCGACATCAATGAAATAGTTTTTATACCAGTCCTTATCCGCATCACTGAAAACGAAATCGAAAGGACCTTTTAATTCTTTTACAAGAGTGTGTGCATCTGCAAGTCGTGCATCGATATACTCTGAAAGGCCTGCCTGTTTAAAATTCTCAACAGCTTTATTATGTCTGCCTTCATCGATGTCGATTGTTATCAATTTACCACCTGTTTTGCTCAGCGCCCAGGCTATCCAGATTCCGGAATGGCCTGTGGAAGTTCCAATCTCGAGCGCTGATTTATAATTGTTTTTAACAATAATGTCATAAAGCAGCTGTCCATCTGAAGCAGGAATGTTCATATCGTACCATTGTCGTGAATGTTCGGAAAGAAACTTTTTTACTTTTTCATCCAGTAAGGAATTGTCCCTGACTGACTGCGCGTATAAAGTAAAACAAGGTACAAATGCAGAAATAAACACAAATAATACAACTCCTGATAATCTGGTTTTCATTTTGAATGGGTTTATATTGTATACTAAATATCAGACAGTTTTATCAGGTATTTTATTTCAGGAATCTGATAAAAGTGTTTAAATTTACTTACGTGAAAGTAAAGAATTATTTTATGAAAAAGATTTACTCTCTTCTTATTTGTCTTGCCATAGCCGGATCATTATCAGGTCAGGATTTAAATAAATCACTTCTGGCAGAAGATCAGGTTAAATCCAATGAGTTGAACAACTCACTTCAGAATCATGAATACCTGAAGGCAGTTAAACAGATAAATGAACTTTTATTAAATCCTAATTTTAATAACTATGTTCTTTATTTTAAAAGAGGTCTGGCCAGGGTTGGTCTGAATGATCTTCTCGGAGCCAGGAAGGATTTTTTAACAGCCCAAGGTACGGGATACAGGTGGGAAGGAGAATATATCGCATATATGACTTCAAAAAGGTTTTTAGTCAAATCAATTATAAAAGACCTCAAGTTGAATGTCAGGCTTGACTCATTGAGGGATTTCCGGCCTGTTATTCTGCCTAAAGACACCATCCAGGGGGCAATAAGACCTGAAAGATCATGCTTTGATGTTACTTTTTATAATCTGACTGTAAAGATCCTTCCTGAGACGAAAAGTATTGAGGGATCCAACTCAATCTACTTTAAGACTACCACAGACACAAAGATCATCCAGATCGATCTATTTCCGGATTATGCAATAAAGTCAATAAAATGGAATGACAGGGATCTGAATTATACCAGGAATGAAGGCGGAATTTTTATTGATTTCGGAGAAACGATCCCCGCAGGTAGAGATGAAAAAGTAACAATCACATATTCCGGTGTGCCGATGGTTGCACGCAAGCCGCCCTGGAACGGGGGTTTTATCTGGGAGAAGGAGAAAAACAGGTGGGATGTCGGCGTTGCCTGTGAACATCTCGGGGCAAGCTCATGGTGGCCGAACAAGGATCATTTGTCCGACAAGCCCGATTCCATGATCATAAATGTTCAGGTACCCGCAGGCTACCAGGGTATTTCAAACGGCAACCTGGCTTCACAGACGGCTATCGCGGACGGTTATACAAATTTCGAATGGAAGGTGAGTTATCCGATCAACAGTTATAACGTCACATTTTACATGGGTGATTTTGTAAACTTCAATGAGCAGTTTACAAACAGTTCCGGAGGATACCAGATGGATTATTATGTTCTTCCGAAGAACCTGGAAAAGGCAAAAAAATATTACGCACAGACCAAAGAAATCCTGGCGATATACGAGAAAGTTTTTGGAGAGTATCCGTTTAAGAAAGACGGCGTCGGTATGGTTGAGGCTCCCTTTGAAGGGATGGAACATCAGGGTGCGATAGCCATTGGCGGGGAGTATGGGAAAAGCAATAATCGCAGGGAATATTATACAAAGGACTATGATTATCTTATTATCCATGAGCTGGCTCATGAGTGGTGGGGCAATGCGGTGGCAGTACCTGACATGGCAGATGCATGGATCAACGAAGGATTCGGCACATATTCCGAATTCCTGTTTGCCGAGGAGAAATTCGGGTATCCGGAATATATCAGGGTGGCCGCATCAAACTTTGGTTCGGTCGTGAATATCTGGCCGATAGTCGGTGAACGCGACATTAACAGCAATACTTTCCTTGGAGGCGATATTTACACCAAGGGCGCGGCAATGCTCAACAACCTGAGGTGTATCATAAATAATGACACGCTTTTCAAGAATATGATAAAAGGATTCTATCAGAAATTCAAGTACAGGATAGTAACCACCTCTGATTTTACAAATTATGTAAAGGATTATACCAAAGCCGATTATTCGGATTTCTTCGATATTTTTCTTTACAAAACCGAGCCTCCGATCCTGGCCTGCAGCTATACCATTGACAAGGGTAATAACCTTATACTCAATTACAGGTGGTCGAATACAGGTAAAAACTTTACAATGCCTTTCTGTATTGCAGTCAGTGAAAAGGAATATGTAAGGCTGAACGGGACCTCGTATTTACAGACCTACCGGCATGAAGGCGCTAAAATATTTTACCTGGTTAATGAATGGAGGTATGAAAAGGAACAGGTTCTGGTAAACTCATTTACTTATTACTGGACATCATGGCCATTTTAAGGACATTCGGTTTCAGATACAATATCATAATTGTTTTTATTTGTTTCTTAAATGTTGCGTTGCACCTGATTATTCTCAGTAATCTGGAATACCACCGCGATGAGCTTCTCTATTTTTCCCTTGGCCAGCATCCTGATTTTGGCTATAATTCGGTTCCTCCGATGATAGGCTGGCTGGCCTGGATTCTTCAGCATATTTTTGGTTATTCATTATTTGCTGTGAGAATACTGCCTGCGTTGATGAGCGGAGTCTTCATCATCCTGGTAGCCAGGATGGCTGAAGAATTAGGAGGCTCAGATTATGCTCAGGTACTTGCAGCAGTAGGTATGACAGTGACAGGATTCGGACTCAGGACATTCGGTCTGTTTCAACCGGTTCATATTGATCTGTTCTTCTGGACATTATGTATATTACTGATAATCAGGTTTATTAATTCAAAAGAAGATAAATACCTGATCTTCTTTGGAATTGCCGCTGGATTATCACTTTTGAACAAATATCTCATCGGTTTGCTCTTTGCAGGATTTCTTGTCATTATTCCGTTTACTGTTTATCGTTCGGTTTTTCGTAACAAAAAGTTCTGGATAGGAATTATTGCAGGATTTCTGCTCTTTCTTCCAAACCTTATCTGGCAGTTTATTAATGGATTACCGGTTATCAATCACATTGGAGAGCTTGCCCGGACACAGCTGATGAATGTCGGTCGATTGACCTTTCTGGCAGAACAATTAATGCATCCTGGAGTTGCTTCAGTACTTACAATTGCCGGGCTGTTATATCTGTTATTTAACAAAGAGACAGTCAGATACAGGTTTCTGGGAATCCTGGTAATTTTCATAGTTGGTACACTTATGCTTTTACGTGGTAAAAGTTATTATACCATCGGAATTTATCCTTTCCTTATTGCAGCAGGGGCTGTCTCATTTGGTAAAAAACTTAAATGGACATGGTCAAGGATTCTTTTACCTGTTCTGATAATTCTTTTAACAATACCACTTTCACCAGTTGCAATACCCATTTTTAAAAGCGAAAAACTGGTTAAGTATTTCAATAAGCTTGAAACAGCTTACGGAATAGATATAGGCAGGAGATTTGAAGACAACTCAATTCATTCATTACCACAGGATTATGCGGACATGCTGGGATGGAAGGAGCTGACTGCTCTCGCAAATGAAGCCTGGCAAAAAATTCCTGATAAAAAAGCAGCATTTATCTATTGCGAAAATTACGGCCAGGCGGGAGCCATAACAATTATAGGGAAAAAATACAAGCTTCCGGAAGCAGTTTCATTTAATGAAAGCTTCATCTATTGGTTCCCTGAAAAATTTGATCCCGATATTATTTCAATGGTTTATATTAATGATGAACCAGGTGAGGATATTCAGCAATTATTCAGGAAAATTACCAAAATAGGAAGCATAACAAATCCTGATGCACGAGAA
>JBGOXH010000251.1:0-4247 GCA_041479075.1 Bacteroidia bacterium
ACTACAATTATGAAATTATTGTCGCAGATAACAATAGTACAGACAAAACTAGAGAAATAGCGGAGATAATGGGGGCAACAGTAATAAGAAACAGTAAAGATGCTCCAAAAACAATAGCAAATATTAGGAACACAAGTGCAAGTATAGCTTTAGGAGAGATATTTATTTTTTGTGACGCTGACACAATAATTCTGATCCAAATAAATTCCTATTCAAAATAATGCTGAATATCTGCTTTGTTATCAGTTTTTATGGCAATTAATGGTTCCGATTGTCTCTCAAGATTAAGCTTTATGATATTCCTGAATATTGTTGTTGCAATTTTCTTAACCAGTGGGATCGATTTTTTCAGGTTATTAAAATAATCTTCGATTGAGTCTCGTCTGAAGTCAAGAATTTCATTCAACAGATCACCATCTTCATAATAGCCACAATGGAAGTTCTTCCTGGCAAATGCTTTTTTCTGAAAGCTAAGAGGTCCAAGGCCAAAAATTTCAAACGACCGGGAAAGGAAATCTGAATAGGTTATTCTGCATTTTTCACCGCCACTGAGGTTGTAGATCTTTTTGTTCAGAACATCAAGATGTTTAAGTGCATTTACAAAGGCTCTTCCCGTATCCTTTGGCGTTGCAATCTCTAAAGGAGTATCAAGGGGCATATGGAACATAAGTGGTGATGGCTTATGGTTGTTTATTCCCATAATTGCAGTGAGCCTGAAAATCATCCAATTTATTTTACTGTTGATGATAATCTTTTCAGCTTCTATTTTGGTTCTTGCATATTCATCTCTGTCGCTGGCCATGAGTTTATCCCTCGTTTTTATCCATGGATTACTGATTCTGTCGCCATAAACGGAAATGGAAGATGAATAAATAAGAAAGGCTTTTGGAGAAAGCTCCTCAGTACACTCGACCAGGTTCCTAGTGCCTTTGATGTTTACATCTTCAGCCAGTTCAGGGTGTATATCCGCAAGCGGAGGAATAATAGCCGTCAGATGTATTATTACGTCTTTATCAGCACATGCTTTGCGAATATCTTTTTTCTCAGAAATATCGCCGAAGATTAAATTAAAATTCCGTCCAAGCTTTTTGTAAAAATTTCTGGAACCGGTAAATTCTTTATCGAAAACCGTAATTTCAATTTCATCAGAAAATTCACCTAATTGAAGTAAGACTTCTTTTCCAACCGTTCCTGATGCACCAGTTAACAGGACCTTTATCATTTTATTAACGTTTACTGTAGTTCTGCGGATAGTGGTAAACTAATATTTTTCATTTTATGCAATTTAGATATATAAAACAAAAATTCTATCCATTTGGTTTAATTTTGGCATATAGGTTTTTATTTGACTTGTGTTAGATACTTTCCTAACTTTATCAAAATGGACAACCGGTAATAATGTAAATCAAATACAAATAATATGGAAGAGACAATTCGATTTGAACTTAATGGCAAACGAACCGAAATAGTTCTTGATCCGAATCTGACCCTGTTATGGGTATTACGTTACAAGTTCGGATTGACCGGAACCAAATATGGTTGCGGGATAGGATTTTGCGGAGCCTGCACTGTCCTGCTGGACCAGGAAGCAGTACGATCCTGCATGCTGCCCGTAAGTGATGCAGCTAATAAAAAAATTATCACTATCGAGGGACTGGCACGTAACGGTAATCTACATCCTGTGCAAAAGGCTTTTATGGAATATGATGCCTTACAATGCGGATACTGTACTCCCGGTATGATCATGAATGCTGTAGGATTGTTGCTGAAAAATCCGGAACCATCTCAACAGGATATCATAAAGGGTATGGAGGGTAACCTGTGTCGCTGTGGAGCCCATGTACGGATAATTAAAGCAATTCAGACAGCTGGCAAAGAAATGAAAGGAGGAAAATAACCATGAAAAAAACAATCACAAATGAAAATGGATCATTGAAGTCACTCGAACTTTCCGGGATGAAGAGAAGAGATTTTTTTAAGCTTCTCGGCGGAGGCATATTCATCTTTTTTCAACCATGGGATCCTTTTGAACTTTTTGATTTACAAACCCAGCAGCGTAGATCTCTGCCAACTGAATTCAATGCGTTCCTCCAGATCGCTGAAGATGGCATGGTAAATTGCTATACCGGTAAAATCGAAATGGGTCAAGGTGCCATCACATCTCTTGCCCAGATAATGGCTGATGAGATCGAGGTGCCGTTTGAAAGGGTAAAGATGGTTATGGGTGATACTGACCTGTGCCCATGGGACGGGGGCACAAACGGCTCACAGACAATCCGTTCATTCAGCCCGCGGATGAGGGTCGCAGCTGCTGAAGCAAAAACAGTATTAATGAACCTGGGTTCGGATTACCTGCATGTGCCTGTATCACAGCTGGAAGTAAAGGATGGCATTATCAGTGATATCAAGAATAATAAGAACAAAATCAGTTATGGTGAGCTGGCCAAAGGGAAAAAAATTGAAAAACACCTTGAGGGTAAACCGGAATTAAAGGATTATACAAAATTCAAATTTGTTGGGAAACCATATTTTCACCAGGATGCCCGGCTTAAGGTCACCGGAGAAGCCAGATATTCTGCTGATATTCAGCTGCCTGGGTTATTGCATGCACGTATACTCAGACCTCCGTCACACGGAGCAAAATTATTAACTGCCGATGTATCTGAAGCAGAAAAAATAAAAGGTATCCAGGTGGTTCGCGACGGAGATCTAATCGCTGTGCTGAGTGATGACCGAGATAAGGTTGATCAGGCAATTGTCAAAGTAAAAGCCGAATTCTCATTCAATGAAATAGAGGTTGATGATAAAACCATTTTCGATCGGATCCTGAAGGCAAATTCAGAAGCCAATGTAATAAGGAGCAATGGCGATCTGGAAACCGGAAGGATAATTTCTGATAGTGTTACAGAGTCGGAATTTCATAACAGTTATGTCGCGCATGCAACAATTGAGCCTCATGCTGCAACAGCTATGATAGAAGCTGACAAAATTACCGTATGGGTTTCTACACAACAACCTTTCCGGGCACAGGAGACCATTGCCCGTGAAATGAATGTTCCTCTTGAAAAAGTCAGGATAATACCACCTTTCCTCGGAGGTGGTTTCGGTGGCAAGTCAGCACACGGGCAGGCTGTTGAAGCTGTAAAACTGGCAAAAATCACTGGTAAACCTGTGGTGGTCGCCTGGACACGGCAGGAAGAGTTCTTTAATGATACATTCCGGCCTGCAGCTGTTGTGAAAATAACTTCTGGAGTAGATAAATCCGGCAGAATCATGCTCTGGGATTATCATACCTATTATGCCGGGGCTCGAGGGGCTGATGTCATCTATGATGTTCCCAATGCCAAAACTACAAACTACAGCGGGGGATCAGTTCATCCTTTTGGTACAGGAGCCTGGCGCGCCCCTGGTAACAATACGAACACCTTTGCAAGGGAGTCGCATATAAACATAATGGCTTCTAAGGCAGGCAAAGATCAATTGGAGTTTCGCCTCATGAATCTCAAGGATGAGAAAATGATTGCAGTATTAAAAGCGGCAGCTGATAAATTCGGTTATACACCTGACAAGAACCCTAGTGGCAGGGGTTATGGAGTAGCGTGTGGAACAGATGTCGGCACCTTGGTAGCTCATATTGCTGAAGTGAAGGTTAATAAAAATACCGGACATGTCCAGGTTATTCGCGTAACCTGTGCTCAGGACATGGGTCTGTGCGTTAATCCACAGGGCACAACAATACAAATGGAAGGGTGTATCACTATGGGGATAGGATATGCTCTCACTGAAGAAATACAATTTCAGGGAGGAAATATCAAAAACCATTCTTTTGATACTTATGAGATACCCCGTTTCTCATGGGTCCCAAAAATTGACACAGTGATAATGGACAGGAAAGATCAGGCTCCGCAAGGAGGAGGAGAACCTACAATTATCTGCATGGGAGCTGTTATTGCCAATGCTGTTTTTGATGCTACAGGTGCAAGGTTATACCAACTACCTATGACGCCAGAGAGAGTGTTGGCTGCATTAAAAAAAGGTTAACCGGGTAAATGTTTCAACAAGTACAATTAAAAAATCCGGTCAAACATAGCACCTAAAAACGCGAATTGTTTTATTTTACTGTAGAATATTGATTTTGCATTTATTATTTTATTAATTACCAATCAATTATATAATTCATTCAAATTTACCACCATTATATAAATGGTTAATCAATTAACAATTAATCTAATAACCTGATATTTAGA
>JBGOXH010000105.1:0-9353 GCA_041479075.1 Bacteroidia bacterium
AGCCGGAAAGACTCTTGAGATGGTATCCCATCCATCCTCAAGATCTTTGTAATCCATTTTTTCCGATTCCTTTATTAAAGGATATACAATATATATCTGACGTCCTTCATTTATCTGTGTACGCATAAATCCAAACACCTTATTTCTCTCAGAATCAAAGAAATGCATTGTTTTTATCGGTACTCTTCCGGGTGGAAGCTCGTCAATAACAGAAACGTCAAGGTCTCCATACAGTGTCATTGCAAGTGTTCTGGGTATAGGTGTGGCGGTCATAACCAGGACATGCGGAGGGTTAATGCTTTTTTGCCAGAGCTTTGCTCTCTGTTCGACTCCGAACCTGTGCTGTTCATCAATAATAACCAGACCAAGATTATCGAACTGAACATTCTCTTCAATAAGAGCATGTGTGCCGATAAGGATATTGAGCGACCTGTCCATAAGCGATTCGCTGATCTCTTTCCTGAGCGATCTTTTCGATGATCCTGTCAGAAGCCTTATTTTGATATTTATCCCTTCAAGCATTTTTGTGATTGTTTCATAATGCTGACTGGCCAGTATTTCCGTAGGTGCCATGATACAGGCCTGATATCCGTTATCAATTGCAATCAGCATGCTCATAAGGGCAACAAGCGTTTTGCCGCAGCCGACATCACCCTGCAGAAGCCTGTTCATCTGTTTCCCTGAACCAAGATCTTTACGGATCTCTTTCATGACTCTCTTTTGCGCTTCTGTCAGAGAAAAAGGGAGGTTATTATAATAGAAGCTGTTGAAATTCTCCCCGACGCTTGAAAAGACAAATCCTTTGAATTTACGGATTCTGTTGTTTTTGAACCGGATAAGGTTGAGCTGGATAAAGAATAGCTCTTCAAACTTAAGCCGGTACCTCGCTTTTTCAAGTTCATCCGGACCGGAGGGAAAATGGATTTTATGAAGAGCCTGGTGAAGCTCCATAAGCTTGTACTTCGAAACCATCCATGCAGGCAATGTTTCCGGTAATCTGAATTTCAGCTGTTTAAGCATTGTTCCGATCAGCTTGCTGACAGCCTTGGATGTAAGAAAATGGTTCTTTAAATTCTCTGTTGTGCTGTACTGAGCCTGGAGTGCTGAGGTAAGCCTTTCAGCGACCTTGCTTGAAGCTTCAATTTCAGGATGAATAATATTTATCATCCCATTAAACACACCCGGCTTACCAAAAACAATAAATTCAACACCGGGAGTGTAGCTCTGCGTGATCCATTTTACTCCCTTGAACCAGACAAGCTTAACTGAACCTGTATCATCCTGGAAATCTGCAACAAGCCTTTTGCCATGTCCTCTTCCTTCCGTGTAGTATCCTTTTATCATTCCTTTTATCTGGACGAAGGGCAAATCGGGATCAAGTTCCGATATCTTGTAAAACCTTGTTCTGTCGATGTATTTGTAAGGAAAATAACAAAGCAGGTCGCGATAGTTGAAAATATTTATTTCTTTACTAAGCAGTTCGGCTCTTTTTGGACCGACTCCCGGCAAATAAGTGATATTTGTGTCGAGAAAATCCTGCATAATTATCTGGCTCCTGAATAATAAAAAAGATGACCGAAAATACTTATTTTTGCGAACCTTACCTAAAATATTTTTGATACGGGAATGATTTCTTTCAGGGTTATTAAATTTCTTGAATATCTTCTGTTTTCTGGACACAGAAAGGGTCATGGTATTCACAGCCCGTTTGTTTTTGATCTCGTATCCCGGATATTCAGGAATAAAATCGACCCTGATATTGTCTTAACAATTGAAAACATCAGAAAAAAGAATATTTCCGATAAAAGAATAATATCTGTCCTGGATCTCGGTGCAGGATCTTCAAAGATGAAAACCAGTTTAAGGAAAGTGCCAGAAATAGCAAAATATTCATCAGTTCCTCAGAAATATGGAGTGCTGCTGGCCAATCTTGCTGCGGAATTTGGGAAACCGGCTATAATTGAGTTCGGTACTTCATTGGGAATCAGTGCAATGTATATGGCAAAAGCATGTCCTGATGCTTTGGTTTATACATTAGAAGGATGTTCTTCCATCTCAGAAATTGCAAAGGAAAATTTCAGTATTGCAGGAATTGAAAACATCAGGTTGTTAAATGGATCATTTGATGATCTGATACCTGAATTTAAAAGACTGGCATTAAAACCCGGACTTGTCTTTATCGACGGTAATCATAAAAAAGAACCTGTTACCAGGTACTTTAAAGAAATGGCTGAAATATCGGATACAGGAACGGTAATAGTCCTGGATGATATTCATCATTCATCAGAAATGGAAGAAGCATGGGATGAAATAAAAATGCATGAGAAGGCAACATTTACTATAGATATTTACAGAATGGGACTTGTATTTTTCAGGGAGGGGATGAATCATTTTAATTACGTAATCAGGCATTAACAAAAATTAAGATATTATAATTTCTTATTTAACTAAATTAATCTAATTTCGAAAATTCAAATTTGACAGCTTATGGATAAAGTAATTGAAATTCACGATATTGTAAAGAACTACCAGGTTGGATCGGTGATTGTCAGGGCTTTAAGGTCTATTTCTGTTGATATTTACAGGAATGAATATGTTGCAATTATGGGACCATCCGGTTCAGGTAAATCAACTCTTATGAACCTTGTTGGGTGTCTTGATACAGCGACAAGCGGAAAGTATATTCTTAATGGCATCGATGTCAGCAAAATGGAAGATGATTTTCTCGCAGAAATAAGAAACAAGGAAATCGGATTTGTATTTCAGACATTCAACCTTCTTCCGCGGTATTCTGCTCTTGAAAATGTTACTTTACCATTAATATATGCAGGTATTCAGAAGGCTGACAGAGAGAAGCAGGCAATCGAAACAATTACCCAGGTAGGTCTTGGCGACAGGATGACACATAAGCCAAATGAGCTTTCAGGAGGTCAGAGACAACGTGTTGCTATTGCCAGAGCTCTTGTGAACAAACCTTCAATAATTCTTGCCGATGAACCAACAGGTAACCTCGACAGCAAAACTTCTCTTGAAATTATGGTACTTCTTGATGAAATACATAAGAAAGGAAATACTGTGATTGTGGTCACACATGAAGAAGATATAGCCAGACATGCTGCCCGTATCATAAAGTTGTTCGATGGTGAAATAGCACAGGATTATCCAAACGAAAAATATAAGCCGGCCTGATCCTTTTTCTTTTTATCATATCTTGCAGGTAATCTTATAATTCTCAGGTTATGAAGATCTATACCCGCACAGGAGACGATGGAACTACATCTTTGTCAGGTGGAAGAAGAGTTCCTAAATATCATCCGCGAGTTGAAGCCAGTGGTTCTGTCGATGAGCTTATTTCATGGATAGGTCTTTTAAGGGATTTCCCGGAAAATGCTACACGTAAGGATTTCCTTATCTATATCCAGAACCAGCTCATGACCTGTGCTGCTGTCCTGACTTCAGATCCTGACAATAAAAAGATCAGGAAGCACCTGCCGGATTCCAATTGTGCTCTGAAGCTCGAGAAAGAAATTGACAAAATGGAAAGAAAGCTTAAGCCTCAAAAAAGCTTCATACTGCCGGGTGGAAATATTCTCATATCATATTGTCATATAGCCAGATGTGTGTGTCGCAGGGCAGAAAGAGATGTGTCAAAACTTAATCAAAAAGAAAAATCTCCCGAAATCATCCGGATATTTCTGAACCGGCTCTCAGATTATTTATTCGTCTTATCCAGAATAATTAGCTTAGAACTTGATATTCAGGATGTTAAGTGGTCTCGCTGAATCGATAAAAATCTTTGGAAAAGGTATTGTTTAAGAATTAAAATAATGTATATATTTGCAGACTTTGTAAAAAACAAAAATTGATCTGTAAATAATGTACTGGACACTTGAATTAGCATCAAAACTTGAAGATGCTCCATGGCCTGCAACCAAGGATGAGCTGATTGATTTTGCCATTAGGTCAGGTGCTCCAATGGAGGTTATCGAAAACCTTCAGGAAATTGAAGATGAAGGAGATATCTACGAAAGCATCGAAGATATCTGGCCCGATTATCCAAGTAAAGACGATTTCTTCTTTAATGAGGATGAATACTAACAAAGGGCTGATACAGGCCCTTTTTTTTAGCCCCCCTTCAGGGGGGGTGGGGGGCCTATTTAAAAATATCCAGTATTTTCTTCGGCCTGATGCTATCGAACCAATTAAACCCCGGAAGACGCAAATTTGCCTGAGGTGAAGCTGACGGGGGGTCAATTACACCTTCAGGGCTTTGATACTCATAGATCTCCGATATTCTTCCTTTATTGACAAGAATCTCTATCCTGGCACATCTGGTTGTGTTTTTCCCGACAATTTCATTTCCGTCAATAAGATAGTATATTGATTCACCATTACCTTCAATATTTATCTTATTTAGTTCATTATCTTTAAAATAACCGATAAGCGATCTGCCTTTGATCTGATTAAATCTTAACGTATCTACCTGGCTTACAACGAATGCTGAATTATATAATTCCATCCTTTCTGCCTGCCTGTTCTTGGTAAATATTGCCATCGAGTCGGATGTCAGCTGATTTTCTTTTGACCACAGAACAGGGTAAGTGTACAATCTTATTACCGAGTCCTGGAAAGAGTAGGAGAGAGAGTCACATTTTGCCTGAAGGTCCTTGCTGAAAACACGGCAGCCATAATATGCCCTCATGAGTCTGTAACCATTTAAAGAGGAGTCTGTTACAGTAACTGCACTTATAGTATCGGCATGCAGAAAAAGCGAATCCCTATCGGAGATCTGAATGAACATAGCGCTGTCAGTAGCGGTAAATCGTTCCGGCGTCTTATAATACCATGCATAATTTCCCTTTACAACTATATGATTATTTGTATCGGCAATACTGACATTCCTGAAGGCCTGCCCATATCCTGTGTTCCTGTCATAGTAAATTGAATCGCCGGATATGATCTGCTGTTTATTGTCAATCAAGGCATTTTTTGAAATCCGGGTTAAATTATTTTTTGTGTCGTACCATCCTTTTTCACAATAGACATAAATACTGTCGCCTTTCATTTCTGAAGGTCCGGTAAAGATTGAAGTCTTAGTCTCAGTATTGTAATCCATTGTATCTGCAGTCATTACATAATCGGGATTGACAATTTTTACACTGTCTTTAAAATGAAACAGGGTTTGAGAAACATAATAAATGCCTATTTTGCTTGTAAGGGTGTTCTCTCCGTTAATGATTTTCCCTCCATCGTAGTATTTGGCTATTCTGTTATTTACATCATAGGTAACTTTATTTGTATAGAGATGTGTCTCTTTATCAATAAGTTCTACATTATTCTCTAACAATGCATTTGCGGTGATTCCGTCATAAAAGAGATAATCGCCGTAAATGTCAAGAGTATCGCCCTGCTCAATATGGATTTTGCTGTATGCGGTTACCTGGTTTTTATCAGGGTACCAGTGTGCGCTGTCGCACCTGTTTAATATTTCATTATAGTAAAGGACAACATGCCCGAGAAGCCTGTGCCAGTCTTTCCTGGTCACTTTATCTCTTTCGATAATGTCATCATCTGCATGTTTAAGGTCGATTCTTTTTCTTCCCACAGGACTTTTAACTATTGTATCCTGTGCCTGCAGGTTAAATGATAACACGAGTAAAATTGCGACATAAAATAAATGTCTGGCAGAAAGAGTTTTAAGTAGTCGCTTTAAAAAATTTATTTCAACCATCCCTTCTTTAGAAAGTCGCATGACTTGAATTCATCGCTTATTTTAATGTATGTGACTTCAATTTTTTTCTTAATCCAGTCATCATAAGTTTTTGATTGTTCGTTCATCAGAGCCGCATTATAGAGGTTCTGATAATCATCTTTGAGGTTGGCTCTGTGAGCAGGAATTTCACTGTCAAGCTTTACTATCCTGAAAACGACATTATTGTTTTCATCAGTCGTCCTGAACGGTTCGGATATTTCACCCACTTTGAGATCCCTTACTTTCACATACATTTCCGGATTCAGCTCCTCAAGAAGAAACCAGGTATCACGTTCTGCGGGATCTGAACTGACAAATTTGCCTCCATTTATCCTGCTGTCTTTGTGTGTTGAAAATCTTAGAGCAGCTGTCTCGAATGTCATACTGTCTCTTCGAATGAGGTCTGCAATACTGTCGAGCTTTGAAATTGCTTTTGTTGTCTGGTCAGGTTTGACTTTTGGTTTAATGAGTATGTGACGCGTATTGACCATATCTCCCTTGCGGTCGATTAGTTGAATAATATGGTAGCCATATGGGGTTTCTACAATTTTGGATACAGTGTTTTTTGTGAGGCTGAATGCAGCATCAGCATAAGGTTTTTCAAGTTCTCCCCTCATCATATAACCACGTTCACCTCCTTCTGAAGCGGTACTTGGATCTTCAGAGTACATGATTGCAAGAACACTAAAGCTTTTCCCTGCAAGTATCTGGCTTCTGATATCAAGCAGCTTTTGTCGTGCTTCTGCTTTATTCTCCTCATTTTCAGGCGGATCAAGCTGTATAAGGCTTAGCTCCACTTTTTGAGGAATAACAGGGAGTGAGTCTTTTGGAATAGCTGCGAAGAATTTTTTTAATTCGTTGGGAGTCACCTTGAGATCTTTAGCTACATTTCTCTGCACCTGACCTATAATTTCCTGTTCAACAAGAGCTTTCCGTATATCTCTTTGAATCTCGATCATACTTTTATTAAAATATTTTTCCAGAGCCAGTTCACTTCCTGCCCTTCTTATAGCATCATTCATTCTCGCATTAAGCTCACCTTCGACCTCATCATCACTAACTGTTATACTATCAATCCTTGCCTGGTCGAGAAACAATTTTGAAACAAGCAGTTCGTGTAACACATTGCATCTAAGATCATCTATTGAAGTTTTTCTGTCTCTGGTTCTCATGTCGGCTACCATGCTTTCAATATCAGAAAGGTAAACTACCTCATTCCCAACCACTGCGGCCACTGATTCCACAAGCACCTGGGATTTAATGACAGACATTCCGGAAAGCAATATACCCGCTAGTATCAATATCAATCTTGAACCTGATCTCATCATTCTTTAATTATTAAATATCGTAAATTTATTCTCTTTAAGTGCATCATTATAAATCCCGTTTTCAAGAGACTGGATAAACTCTAATCTCCGCGAATTCCATAAAATTCTTTTAATATCGTCTTTAACATATTCGTAAGGAGCAAGCGTCGACCTTAATCTGTAATCTCTTATAGTTACGAGGTAAAGCCAGGTAGAATCAGAGGATTCAAAAAATTTTGTTCTCCTGAGAAAATTCTCCTCATTATTAATTTCTTCCGGCAATTCGACTGAAATTCTGTTAAGAGGAACCCATGCTTCATCAAAGTCGTCAAATTTCTCGGCAAACTGATAACATATTGCTTCAAGCTGCTGAAGGTCACCTTGTTCATTTGAACGTGCAAGCGTTTTTATTTTGTCGATATTGGGAGTTTCAACAGGAAGCTTGATAAAGAGAGCTTTTACAATGTTCGAATTAAGCAAGAAGCTTTTTTCGTTGGCAGAGTAATAATTCTCCATTTCAGAATCAGTAAGAACTGTATCCATTCTTTCAAGTATCATTTGCCTCTGATATTGATATATAACAAGGTTTGCCCTGGTCTCTTCAAGCTGATTGTCAATATCAGCTTTGAGCTCCGGAGACAGGTTCTCTTCGGCTTTCATGAACATAAGCTCCTTCTTTGCCCACTTGTTAATGTAATTCTGGACAATAACTGTACTATCGGCTTTGGAAGTGCCCGGAAAAATAAGCTTGGGTATCTGATCCAGATAAAGTACTTCATCACCAGCCTTAGCGATTGCAACACGTTTTTCTGCGTTGTTACTGTTTTTACAACTGACTGTAAATAAAAGAATTAATAATATGACCAGTACTCTATTCATTATTCAGACTTTTTTTAACCTCATTAAATACCAGGTCGTAAATCTTAACGGAGTATTTTTCCTTTAATTGTTTTATCCATTCATTCTCGAGAAATTCCTGGTACCCGGTCATCATTTCTCCCTGAACTTCTTCAAAAGGCAAAGGTACAGGTTCAAGAACATTATTGATTACAACCAGTGATGGAAAACCATTTATTATTGCTGACTGTGGTCCCTTTTTCCATGAAAGCTTATCCATTTCAGGATCATCGCCTTTGAGCCATTTCCCTTCATTTATGACTAAAAGTGAATCGCCCTTCTTATTGAATTTACTGAGCATCAGCTTATCGGTATCAGCTTTCCGTGAATATTTATTATAAGCTGATTTCAGCAATTTCTCTCCTTTTAATGACTTGAGTGTATAGACTTTGGCTTCTATTCCTTTGCGGGTCAGGTAATTCTGTTTATGCTCGTCATAATAGCGCCTTAATCCAGTAGAATCTTCCTGCACCTTATTCCATACCTTTCTCCCTGATATCTCAAAGAGTAAAATTCCATCATGAAATTCATTCATAAGGTAACGGAAGTCGGGATATTTCTTTTCAAGGATTGAATTTTCATACTTGATAATATGGTCAGATACCTTTGCTTCAATTGACTTGTCAATGAAAGTTTCCGGATCGTTTGTGACGATTATTGAGCCTCTCCTCTCGATAAATGCCGCGAAATCCTTTGTTGTAAGATACTGATTTGCAAATGAATATACGTAACCTGAAGGTATATCAGATTTATTGTATTTTGCTTTACCCTTAATAATCAATGTATCTGTGTTTTTGACAAACCAGTTAAAAGCTGTCTGATTTATTTTGAAATTATATTCCTTCTTAAGCTTTTCAATAAATGATTTTTTACTTAAAGAATTAAGATACGATTGATTTATCTTGCTTTCAAGATATGATTTTGTCTCTTCAAATGTCCCGGGAGATTTTTTGTCAAGCAGCTTAATAATATGCCAGGCATAAATGGTACGGACAGGCCTGGTATATTTTCCTGTATCTGAAAGAGCGAATGCTGCCTCTGAGAGTTCAGGAATTAATTCCCCGGTACCGAACCAGGTAAGCTTACCGACGAGAGCTGCCGATTCTTTGTGATCGGAATACTTTTTTGCAAGCTCGCTGAAGGAAGCGCCTGACTGAAGTTCCTTATAAATATTATTTATAGATTCTTCCGCTAGCTTTGATTCTTTTTCATCCGTTCCGGGTGGTGCTGCTTTCATAATATGTGCGATCAGAATCTTTCCCTTGGAACGTCTTTTATCAGCCACCTTAATTATATGATAACCATATGGTGTTCTGACAGGTTCGGAGATTGCTCCTTTTTTCAGATTATATGCAGCATCTTCAAATGGCATAATCATCTGGAATACTGTAAAATAA
>JBGOXH010000162.1:0-6585 GCA_041479075.1 Bacteroidia bacterium
AACAGTTTTTGTCTCATAACATGAAAAATCTGCCGATTGATTATCATTCAGGAAATCATCAAGTAATTTCTTTGCCTTTTCCCAGTTTTTCCTGTTGATACAGTACTTTATATAAGGAGGATTTATTTCCCCCTGAATTAAACCGGCAAATTTCAGTTCTTTCAAGTGCTGCGAAAGAGTGGAACGTCCAACAGGAAGTTCATCAACAAGATTTCCACTGTAACAGCAAGAGTTCATTTTTGAAAGTTTCTGCAGAATATAAATCCTTACAGGGTGACTTAACGCCTTTGCGACCTTTGCAAGGTTCAATACTTCAGTTGTAAATTGAGGTTTGTCTGCCATCTTGTTTAAAAAATTATTTTTATATTTCGCAAAATTACGAAATGATTTTATATATTCGCATAGTTTTATGAAATAATTTAAGTTGATGCTAAAAAAATCTGTATGAAAATATTAATTCTTTGCACCGGCAACAGTTCACGCAGCCAGATGGCGCAAGGCTTTTTGCAATCCTTCGATAAAAGAATCGAAGTGCATTCTGCAGGAACAGACCCAGCACCAAAGGTCAGCAGCAAAGCTGTCAAAGTAATGGCGGAAAAGGGAATCGATATAAGCCATCACACTACAAAATCAGTTGACCAATACCTTAATGATGAATGGGATTATGTAATTACAGTTTGCGATAATGCGAAAGAAACTTGCCCGGTTTTTATTGGTAAAGTAAAACAGAGGCTGCATATGGGCTTTGAAGATCCATCGAAGTTCAAAGGTTCTGAAGAATTTATTATGAATGAGTTCAGAAGAGTGCGAGACCAGATAAAAAATGAATTTTACGATTTTTATACAAAACGAATTAAACCAGAATTAAAATGAAAAAGTCAGAAAAAGCATTAGCCTATTTCCGCAGCAAGTTCAATTGTTCACAATCAGTTCTGACAGTTTTTAGTTCTGAATATGGTCTTTCTGAAAACGATTCCCTGAAGGTGGCCTGTGCATTCGGAGGAGGAATGGGACGGCAACAGCATACATGCGGTGCAGTAACAGGCGCCCTGATGGTCCTGGGGCTGAAGTATGGAAAGGCACTCAATGATCCGGAAGAGAAAAAGCAACTAACCTACTCAAAGACAAGGGAATTCTTTGAAGAGTTTAATAAACTCCATGGGTCGACTAACTGTCGCGATCTTCTTGATGGTCTTGACATGACCGATCCTATAGACCACCAAAAGATCAATGACCTGAAGCTCTTTGATATACGGTGTGAAAAGTATGTAGCTGATGCAGTGAATATTGCAGAAAAACTTTTAAAATGAACAAATCTTTATTAAAGAAAAATGATAAAATGAAATCAGAAGATCTGAAACAAATTGTGAAAGAAAAATACGGCAAAATCGCAGAACAGAGCAATTCAGAAAAATCATCATGCTGCAGTTCATCATGCTGCAGTCCTGAGATGGATTATACTGTTTTCAGTGAAAACTATAAAAACAAAGAAGGATATAATCAGGATGCTGATTTGAATCTTGGTTGCGGAATTCCAACCGATTATGCAGGAATCAAAACAGGAGACTATGTACTCGATCTCGGAAGCGGGGCTGGAAATGATTGTTTCGTTGCAAGAGCTATAGTAGGAGAGACAGGGAAAGTCACCGGACTCGATATGACAGAGCCCATGATATTAAAAGCCAGGCAAAACTGTGCAAAACTGAAATTCAAAAATGTTGAATTCGTGCTGGGAGATATTGAAGCAATGCCATTTGAAGATAAAATATTCGATGTGGTCATCTCAAACTGTGTCTTAAACCTTGTACCTGATAAATCGAAAGCCTTTAATGAAATATTCAGAGTCCTGAAACCGGGAGGACACTTCTGTGTCTCAGATGTGGTATTAAAAGGCAACCTCTCCGAAAAAATGCAAAAGGATGCGGAAATGTATGCAGGATGTGTTTCAAGGGCAAGTGAAATGAATGAATACCTGAAGATAATTGAAAATTCAGGATTCCTTAATGTGAAGGTGCATAAGCAAAAAGAAATAAAACTTCCGGATTCTTTATTATCAGAGTATAATGATTCATATGAATTAAACTCTTATCATGCAGGTGATACCGGTATTTTCAGTATCACAGTGTCAGCAGAAAGACCAATAGGCTGCAGTTGTGATGGTATATGCTAACTTAACATAAACTTACAATATGGGAACAACAAAGGAACTTTCATTTTTTGACCGTTACCTTACCTTATGGATATTTCTAGTAATGTTTGCCGGGGTTATAATTGGGTATTTCTGGCCTGGAATTTCAGACTTCTGGAATTCATTGAGCTCAGGCACTACAAACATCCCAATTGCCATTGGTCTGATCCTGATGATGTATCCACCGCTTGCCAAGGTTAAATATGAAAAGCTACCGCTGGTTTTCAAAAACATTAAACTGTTAGGATTATCACTTACACAGAACTGGATTGTTGGGCCGATTGTAATGTTTCTGCTCGCAATATTATTCCTTCATAATCATCCTGGATTGATGGTTGGAGTTATACTGGTCGGATTGGCAAGATGTATTGCAATGGTACTTGTGTGGAACGACCTTGCAAAGGGAGATACTGAGCTTGCTGCAGGATTAGTGGCATTCAACGCATTATTCCAGGTTTTCCTGTATTCAGTTTATGCTTATGTTTTTATAACTCTGCTCCCCCCGGTATTTGGACTTAGCGGTTCTGTCGTAGAGGTCTCAATTTCTAAAATAGCAGTTACTGTTTTAATATATCTCGGAATTCCATTTCTGGCAGGATTAATTACCAATACTGTCCTGCGGAAGGTAGCTGGTGACGGATGGTACTATGGTAAATTTATTCCTAAAGTGTCATGGTTAACACCAGTTGCCCTGTTATTTACAATTTTCGTAATGTTCTCTTTTAAAGGAGAGAAAATCATTCAACTGCCACTGGATGTTATAAGAGTAGCAATTCCGTATACCATTTATTTTGCTGTGATGTTCTTTTCAACATTTTTTATCGCAAAATGGATGGGACATGGTTATGAAAAATCTGCAACAATGGCATTTACTGCCGGGAGTAATGATTTCGAATTGGCTATTGCTGTAGCTGTAGCAGTATTTAACATCAATTCACAGGCTGCCTTTGCCACAGTAATAGGTCCTTTAGTAGAAGTACCTGTGCTGATTTTGCTTGTTAATGTTGCTTTATATTTCAAGAAGAAATATTTTCACCACGGATAACACGGATTGACACGTAATTTCAGATCCGTGTCTTCTCCGTGCCCTCCGTGCAATCCGTGGTAAAAAGAAGATTATGAAAAAAAGCAATTTCACCACGGATAACACGGATTAACACGGAGTTTTAAATCCGTGTCTTCTCTGAGTCCTCCGTGCAATCTGTGGTTAAATAATAATTCTTCTAATTCCTTCTTTGAGGAATTGAACATTAAAATTAATCAGCAATCCTATTCTGCACCCGGATAATTTCAAATATGTCATAATCTGTGCTGTATGAACAGAAATCAGAGCATCAACTGCCTTGACTTCAATTATAACTTTATCTTCAACTAGAAGGTCAATCCTATATCCTGTCTCAAGTTTCTTTTCCTTATAAATCAAGGGCATTGGATACTGCTTTAAAGTATGTAAGCCGGAGCATATTAATTCAAAATAGAGGCATTCTTCGTATGCCGACTCCAGCAATCCAGGTCCTAATAGCTTATGTACAGTAATAGCACAATCAACAATTTTACCTGTCAGGTCTTTGTAAAGTAATTCCATAATATATTATTTAGCGAGACAGGTATAAAGATAACAAATTTTTCACCACAGATAACACGAATTAACACGGAGTCTAAATCCGTGTCTTCTCCGTGCTCTCCGTGTAATCCGTGGTAAAAAAGGATTTTTGAAAAGAATTAATTTTATACTTTATTTGTGTTAAAGTATATTTTTATCTTTAAGAATAAAAAAAATAATCAGTATTAAAAAAAATAATTATGTTCCTTAAATTATGCCTTCTGGCACTCTTCGGTATAGCAATGGCGCATCTCGAAGGTGTGGTTGTGGTTTATCTCCGGAAATCCCTCGGGATACTCGATTCAGAGTCAAATAAGGAATCTGTCGAAAAATTTCCGAAGAGATTCCTTTACATCGAAATGACCAGGGAAGCTGCAACAATTATTATGCTTGTTGTAATTGCATACCTGGTTGGAAGTACATGGCTGGAAAAAGGTATTTTCTTTCTGTGGACCTTTGCATTCTGGGATCTATTTTATTATCTCTCACTCTATATCCTTATCAAATGGCCCCCTACACTGAAGACCATCGATGTACTCTTCCTCATTCCCGTTCCATGGATCGCTCCGGTCTGGTTCCCAGTGGCAGTGTCGTCCCTGACAATAATAATCATAGCAATTTTGTACCTTTCAGGGATTATTAATTAGTGATTTCAAAAACCTGTTTTGGAGAATAATTCTGATCATACTTCCCGGATAAAAATTATATTCAGGTCGCTTAAATACAGGAATTACCGGCTTTTTTTCAGCGGACAAAGCATTTCTCTTATCGGCACCTGGATGCAACGCATTGCAATGCCATGGCTGGTTTATCACATGACCGGTTCAGCATTCCTGCTGGGAGTGGTCAGTTTTGCAGGACAGATACCGACATTCCTTCTTGCCCCTGTTGCCGGTGTTCTTACCGACCAGTTCAGCAGGTACAGAGTACTGCTTATAACCCAGGTATTTTCGCTGCTTCAGGCTATGATACTTGCTATTCTGGCTCTTACAGGGATTATGCAGATCTGGCATCTTGTTGTCTTAAGCATTGTCCTTGGCTGTATTAACGCCTTTGATGTGCCGTCAAGACACTCTTTTGTGGTTGAAATGGTTGAAAAAAAGGAAGACCTTGGCAATGCCATTGCTCTGAATTCCATGATGTTTAACGGTGCCAGGCTTATAGGTCCCACAGTAGCCGGAATAATGCTTGCAACGACAGGAGAAGGGATCTGCTTTCTCATTAATGCTTTCAGTTATGTCTTCGTAATAATCTCTCTTTTAATGATGAAATCAGAGAAGAAAGAGATCAGGAAAAAGAAGAGCAACATGCTGATGGATATGAAAGAGGGATTTAATTATACTTTTGGATTTGCTCCAATAAAATACCTTCTTCTTTTACTCGGTCTTGTAAGCCTTATGGGGTCGTCTTACCAGGTCCTGATACCGGTTTTTGCCAAGGAGATCCTGCACGGGGGATCCGACACTTTTGGTTTTCTGATGGGCGCTGCTGGTTTCGGAGCTCTGCTGGGGGCCGGCTACCTTGCCTCACGCGAAACAATACTTAAGCTTAGCAGACTGATTCCTGCAGCAACTGCTCTCTTTGGTATCGGACTGGTTATTTTGTCTTTTTCCAAACTCCTAATTTTTTCAGTTACCATGATGGTATTTATTGGCCTTGGACTGATGCTGCAGACAGCATCCAGCAACACTATTCTACAGACTATAACTGATGATGACAAACGCGGTAGAGTCATGAGCTTCTATACAATTGCCATAATGGGGACAGCACCTTTCGGAAGCCTGCTGGCAGGATACCTTGCAAAACTGATAGGAACTCCGGCGACTATACTTATCAGCGGAGCTACCTGCCTGGCCGGAGCCCTGATCTTTCTGAAAAAACTCCCGGAATTAAAGACTATTGTCCGTCCTGTTTATGTGAAAATGGGTATCATTCCTGAAGTTGCAAAAGGAATTGAAACTGCCTCGGAACCTGTTGCCGAAACAAATGACCTGACATAAATTCAGATTCTTTTAATTACTGTCGGTTAAATCACAATATGTACCTTCATATCGGAATTATGAGCATAATATTCAGAAATATAGAGAAAAAGGACAATAAAGAAATTGCTGAACTTATTCGTTCTGTCTTCAGGGAATTTGGCATTGCCCGTCCGGGAACTGTCTATTTTGATCCTACGACAGACGATTTATATACTCTTTTTCAGCGACCTGGTTCAGAATATTGGATAGCTGAAGAAGACGGAATATTAATTGGTGGTTGTGGAGTCTATTCCACACCTGGATTACCGGAAGGGTGTGCTGGACTCGTAAAGCTATACTTGTTAGCTTCATCCAGAGGAAAAGGGATTGGCTGGCAGCTTATGGAAAAGACATTCGAATCTGCAAGAAGGCTTGGCCATAAGCAGTTGTACCTGGAATCACTGCCCGAACTTACCAAAGCATTAAGCTTATATGAAAAGGCAGGATTTAAGTACATCCCCGGACCACTTGGAAATTCCGGCCATTTCGGTTGCAACATCTGGATGCTGAAAGATCTGTAATAGCTATGAATTCAGGTTTATCTGTATCAAATTTAAGAATAAATTGTTAAATCCTGAAAGAATGTTTTGTACCCCGAACGGTCAAAAGTTGCAACTGGATAACTGGCCTTCTTCTAAATCAAATTACCCTTTTGCAGAGAAACAACCAATGAGGATGGTTATGTTGAAAAGAATTAACTTAAACCATTGCCTCATCAGAATCGGATAAAGTTCACAATAAATGCAAGTTATTTTGCTTTTATATTGTAAGCC
>JBGOXH010000017.1:0-19089 GCA_041479075.1 Bacteroidia bacterium
ATGCACAAATTTAGAAAAATAATTAAGGTAACTAATCGTCAATACCGTTGAAATAATGTTAAATAATCATAAAATAAATCTTGCTCAATAAAGATTTTTTTTAATACAAAGGATGTATTTTTAGACATTTAAATTTAAATTCATATGCTCCAGCGGATTCAATCTCTCTATCTTTTATTGACAACTATTTTCTCAGCTTTATTCCAATCAGGAAAAATTCTTAAATTCAATGATGATGCAAAGAATTTTCTGTATATAAATTTAGGCGGATTAAACAGGATCAGTGAAACAGGAGGGACTGCTCTACTTCAAAGGTTGGTGCCTCTTACAGGATTGCTCTTATTGATTCCTTTAGTATCATTCATTACAATTTTCCTTTTTAAGAATCGAAAGCTGCAAATAAGATTTGTACTGGGATTGATTATACTAATAATATTACTGATACTGGCTCTTGCATATTATTTCTACTTTGTTGCACTGAATTATAACGCTGAATTTCTTCCCGGCTTAAGTCTGATTTTCCCAATTCTGATGCTGATATGTGCCTGTCTTGCATACAGAAGTATAAAAAAGGATGATGAGCTCGTAAAATCTTACGATAGGCTTCGTTAGATTATCTGCAGATTTTCCTGGTTCGTGATTTTTTCGCAATAGTGGCACTTTAGTGCTACATTCTTTTTCGAAACAACTTTAAAACGGGTAGTGACAGACTCGAAATTTGTAATGCATTTTGGATTCATACATTTTGCAATGCCAAAAATTGTATCCGGGACTTCAACAACTTTCTTCTCAACAACTTCGTAATCCTTAATGATATTCAGCTTTGCATCCGGTGCAACCAGTGCAATCCTGTTGATGTCGTCGTCAGCAAAAAACTTTTCTGATATTTTAATGATAGCCTTCCTGCCCAGCTTCTTACTTTCAAGGTTTGTTCCGAATGTTATCTGGCTGTCAATGCGATCCAGCCCAAGTATCTGAATGACTTTAAAAAGATTACGTGCAGGCACATGGTCAATAACAGTTCCATTTTGAATTGCACTGACGCTCATTTGTTTTGGTTCCTTCATGATTTTGCCCTTTCTAATTTAATTCCTAAAAGAGTACAAAGAATAGCCTGGCGTGTAAATACCCCGTTAAGAGCCTGTTCAAAATAATATGCTTTGGGATTGGAGTCAACGTCGGTATGAATTTCATTAACCCTTGGAAGGGGATGCAGAATGCGCATATTTGGCTTGGTGTTCTTCAGCATCGAATTTCTGAGAACATAGACATTCTTGACTTTCTCATATTCAATAGGATCAGAGAACCTTTCCTTTTGAACACGTGTCATGTAAATGATGTCGGCTTTGGAAATTATATCTGTAAAATCTGTATGTTCATAGTATTTCAAACCCATATTATCAAGATAAAGCTTGAATTCATCCGGCATTCTGAGCTCTTCGGGTGATATGAAATTGAAAGTTGCGTTCCACCTCGACATGGCCATCATCAATGAATGAACAGTTCGACCGTATTTAAGGTCGCCAACCATGAAGATATTAAGTTTATCGAGCTTCCCCTGTGTTTTACGAATCGAATAAAGATCCAGAATTGTTTGTGTTGGATGCTGGTTGGCTCCATCGCCTGCATTAATAACCGGCACCGATGCTATTTCGCTTGCATACCTTGCGCTGCCTTCTATCGGGTGCCGTATAACAATCAGATCGCTATAGCTGCTGACCATTTTTATAGTATCATGCAAAGTTTCACCTTTCGCAACACTGGAGCTTGCAGCATCTGAAAATCCGACAATTTTCCCGCCAAGTCTGTTTATGGCACTTTCAAAGCTTAGCCGTGTACGCGTCGAAGGTTCAAAAAATAGTGTCGCAATAACTTTCCCTTCGAGCAGCCTTCTGACAGGTTGCTTTTCAAATTTCTCAGCCATGTCAAGAATCTTAAGAATTTCTCCGGTTGAGATATCATCAATTGAAACTAAACTCCTGTTTTTCATTAGATTGTCACATTTAAAAGCTAACTCCGGATATCAATTCAAAATTACTCAAGATTAACCATTACACTGATAAATGTTGATAATTATTTAACAACTTTTACCAGTTTCCCATGGATTATTTTGCAAATAAAAACCTGTAATTAAGACCTTCAATTCTTGAAAAACGTTCAATGATACTTTCTTTTGCCGATGACCTGAAATCAATTATTATCCTGCACTCCAGATCAAAATTATGATCTGATTGAATAATGTTTTCCTCCTTGATTATTTTCATTACATCATTCATAGCAGAATAAGGATAAGTGATCTCATAGAATTCATGAATAATATGATCAATTATTTCAGCATTTGAGAGTGCAGATTCTGCTACCGCCCTGTAAGCATTTATCAGCCCGCTTACTCCAAGAAGAGTCCCGCCGAAATACCTGGAAACGATTATAAGAACATTAGTCAGCCCAAACGATCTGATCTGCCCCATTATGGGTTTTCCGGCAGTTCCGGATGGTTCCCCGTCATCATTTGTTCTCCATACCTGCCCTTCTTTGCCAAGCAAATAAGCATAACTATGATGTTTTGCTTCATGATACTTTCTCCTCACATTCTCCAGGATAATCTTGATCTCTGATTCATCTGTTACCGGATATGCTTCTGAAATAAATTTGCTGCCCTTTTCTTTATAAATACCACAGGATACAGATTTAATAGTTTTATAGGAATCAGAAATTATCATGAAAACAGAAATATAGCCTTTTGTAATCTGATCATGCAATATTAATTAAATCTGTCTGTTCTAAACCGGGTTTCATAAAAAATCCTAATTTTGTTACAATTGAAGAATATTATGAGCGTATTACTTGACGAAAAAGATCTTCAGAAACTTATTGTGATAGGAGACAGGATTCTAATCAAACCCAAGATTCCTCAATCAAAGACAAAAAGCGGGCTTTTTCTGCCTCCGGGGGTAAATGAGAATGAAAAGGTACAGATCGGATATGTACTGAAGGTTGGTCCGGGATACCCCATCCCTTCAGTGAATGATACAGATGAACCATGGAAAAACAGGACTGATGAACCGAAATATGTTCCTCTTCAGCCACGCGAGGGCGACCAGGCCGTTTATTTGCAAAACAGCGCTATTGAAATTGAATTCAACAAAGAAAAATATATTGTTGTCCCACAATCAGCTATTCTGCTGCTTTTACGTGACGACGGGCTTTTCGAATAAAACATTCCGAAATGGGAAATGGAATCCTGAAAGGGAAAAAGATACTGATAGTTGAAGACGACCTGTCGAGCAGATTGTACCTGAATAAAATCCTCGAAAAGACCGGAGCAATCCTCATTAATGCAGGCGATGGAGTAGAAGCCCTGAATATCGTAACTGATGATCCTGATGTTGAAATAATCCTTATGGATATCCAGCTGCCGGTGATGGATGGATATACTTCGGCTAAAAAAATAAGAGAGCTGGGTAAAAAAGTTAAAATAATAGCTCAGACAGCATATAGCCTTTCAGGTGATATGGAAAATATTCTGGCATCAGGATTTGATGATTATATTATTAAGCCAATTTATTCCGGACAACTGATCGAGAAACTATCTTCTTTTTTTGTACAGTAATTATATTAAGTGAATTACTTATAACAAGTTCCTACTCAGGATAAGCAGAAAACCGGCTGAACTCAATTCTGAACTTTTCAATCTCATTTTTCCACCTTTCTTTTTCGACAGTTACAGGCTGACGGTTAATCAGTGATATTCTCATTCCGGAATCTCCCGAAAGAATATCAAACGGAAAGAGATTGTATTCATATTCGTACGGCGGCAGGTTGAATTGCATGGCTCCCTTTGCCGATGTTTCAATAATTGCATCGAATATTTCCAGGGCTGTTGATACCGGACAATACTTTTCAGGAGCTGTCACGTGTATTTGAAGTCCATTGCAAAGCACTCCCTTGAATTTATTGAATGTTGGAATGAAATTGTGCATTCTGAAAGCACATCCCGGTATCTTTCTCTGGCCGATGTTTTTACTGAACTTATCATTATTGATGAAAGGTGCACCAAAAAGCTCAAATGGTATTGTTGTGCCTCGTCCTTCAGAAAGATTCAGACCCTCAATCAGGACGGTGCCTGGATATACAACAGCAGTTTGAAGAGTGGGCATATTCGGTGAAGGCAAAACCCATGGAAGACCGGTCTCTAAGAATAGAGTATGTCTGTGCCAGCCTTTTATCCATACTATATTCAGATCACTGCCAGGGTAGTACTTATCTTTTATCCAGAGCGCCATTTCTCCAATTGTCATTCTATGGCATAATGGAATGGATGCCCCTCCTACAAACGAAAAATACTCCTCTTTCAGAACAGGTCCGTCAAACGGCAGCTTTCCGATGGGATTTGGACGATCTAAGATCCAGACAGGGATTCCGACTTCATTGCATGCTTCTATGCAAAGTTTTACTGTCCAGACGTAAGTATAAAGGCGGGCTCCAATGTCCTGTAAATCAATCAATAATACGTCTATTCCTTTTAACATTCCGGGTGTCGGCTTCCGTTTTTCACCATAAAGACTGAATACGGGAATTTTAAAAACCGGATGAAGATATCCTTCCCATTCAACCATATTATCCTGTGTCTGCCCAAAAAGGCCATGCTGCGGACCAAAAATTGCCGATATTTTGCAGTCTTTCCTGCCATAAAGAAATTCCGTTATATGCAGAAAGTTCTTTGTTATGCTTGGAGCATGGCATAATACACCGATATTCTTCCCTCTTAATTTATCAGGAAAACTTTCAGTAATAATTTCGAGACCTGTTTTTACCATTTTCTAATTCAGTACACAAATATACCATTTCACAAAATGAAATGATGTATAACATATTTTTTACAAATAAAATGAAATTCTTTCCTAAGTTTATAGGACAAAAAAATTTCAGCTTATGAAATACAGATCAATAAAAGTTGCCACAATCATCTTACTGTTGATATTGTCACCATTATCATGCAGAAAGAGTGAAAAACAAAGTATTATAATCCTTGAAACAACTGATCTTCATGGAGTTATCCTGCCTTACGATTTTATTGAAATGGAAAAGCTGGATGCTTCGCTTGCAAATTCTGCCAGCTATATTAAGATTGTAAGAGAAAAGTATGCTGAAGTTTTCCTTCTTGATAACGGCGATAATCTCCAGGGTCAGCCTGAAGTATACTATTATAACTTCATTGATACTGTCTCACCTCATCTGTTAAGTGAAGCCATGAACTGGCTTGGCTTTGATGCAGATACAGTCGGGAATCATGATATTGAAGCAGGACATAAGGTATATGACAGGCTTTCAAGAGATTACAATTTCCCTCTGCTTGCAGCAAATGCTGTTGACATTAAAACCGGCAAACCTTATTTTACACCATTTGTAATTATTCAGAAAAATAATATCAGAATTGCTGTTATGGGACTAATAACACCACAGATCCCTGAGGGGCTGCCTGAAGAGCTTTATTCCGGAATTGAGTTCAGGGATATGACGGAAACAGCAAAAATCTGGATGCTTGAGATTCTGAGACAGAAACCTGATCTTGTTGTCGGGCTCTTTCATTCAGGTTTTGATAGGGAAAACGAAAACCGGAGGCAGGGCTCTCATTCTGATGAAAACGGCACTGCTGCTGTTGCTTTCAACGTCCCGGGGTTTGATATTATTTTTTGCGGACACGATCATAAACTTGCAAATGAGAAACTTGTTAATTCAGCTGGTGATACTGTCCTTATCCTGAATGGAGGGAGCAGGTCAGAAAACCTGGCACAAGCCACAGTAACATTTTCTCCAAAAAAAATCACAGGCAAAAAGCAAAAAATCTGCAGCGGCAAACTTATTGAGGTAAAGGATTTTAAACCCGATTTAGAATTTGTTAACAAGTTTAAACCACAGAGTGAAACAGTCACAAATTATGTGAACAAGGTAATTAGTAATTCTACTGCAACCATTTCCTCGAGAGATGCCTATTTTGGCCCTTCAGCATTTGTCGATATGATTCATTCAATCCAGCTGGAAATTACAGAAGCTGATATTTCATTTGCAGCACCATTATCGTTCGATGTAAAAATTGCAAAAGGACCGGTGAAAGTAGCAGATATGTTTAAATTGTACAGGTTTGAAAACATGCTCTATACCATGAATCTGACAGGTGAAGAGATAAATAAATACCTTGAATATTCCTATTCAGAATGGTTGAATACAATGAAGGAACCCGGCGATTTTCTTCTAAGGTTAAGACTTGGAAAAGACGGAAAACCTGTTCTCAACAATGGCAAAGCATGGCTATTGAATCAGCCATATAATTTCGATTCTGCTGCAGGTATCGATTACATCGTAGATGTCAGTAAACCAGAAGGTAAACGGGTTACTATTAAGTCGTTAAGCGATGGACGACCATTTGAAAAGCAAAAAATATATAAAGTAGCTGTCAATTCTTACCGTGGAAACGGAGGCGGAGGACATTTTACAGAAGGAGCTGGAATAAAAAAAGAGGAACTTCGTTCGAGGGTTATTTCATCAACGGAACGGGATCTGAGATATTATATTCTCAAATCCATTGAAGCAAAAAAGACTATTATTCCGGCTACATTGAATAATTGGAAAATTATTCCTGAAAACTGGGTAAAAGCTGCGGAAGGACGTGAATATGTCTTACTTTTTGGATCTTCAAAATGAATTTATTATCCTGATTATCAAAAAATAAAATATTGTCAGGCGTATTTCGTTATATAAATCGTTATTAAATTGAACTCCTTTACGTGAAGTTATAATGGCTAAGATAATATCAAAAAACACCGAAGGAGAAAGATTGCCATTAGTTGAAGAGTTTTATTCTATCCAGGGTGAGGGTTTTCATACCGGTAAGGCTGCCTATTTCATACGGCTGGGCGGATGTGATGTGGGATGTAGCTGGTGCGATTCGCCATTTACCTGGAATTCAGAGCTTCACCCTTTGATTGATACCGATTTAATAATTGCAAATGCTGTAAATTCCGGAACAGATTCAGTAGTTGTGACAGGTGGCGAACCCTTGATGTGGAACCTCGATTTTTTATGTTCAGGATTAAAAAGGAACAAAATTTGTACTTTTATTGAAACTTCAGGTGCTTATCCCTTAAGCGGAAAATGGGACTGGATATGTCTTTCGCCGAAAAAGAATATGCCTCCGAATGAGGAAATTTGCAGAATTGCTGATGAACTGAAAGTGATTATTGAAGAAAAAGATGATCTTAAATGGGCTGAAAAATATCGTCAAAGGGTTAATAATAAGTGCCTGTTATATCTGCAGCCTGAATGGAGCAAATTTGAAGCAATCATACCTGGAATTGTTGACTATGTCAGGAAAAATCATAACTGGAGAATTTCCCTTCAGGTTCATAAATACATGCATATCCCCTGATAAAATTATGAGGTACCTTTTATTAATAGCCGTTTTTTTTGTGTCCTGCTCGTCATCACAGGACGTTTTTTCACAGGCTTTGCACACAGAATCAAATAAGGCAATCAAAGCCTATAATGAGGGTATGTCGTATTACGATTATGTGGATTATACCAATGCTGAGATCTTTTTTAAAGAAGCTTTGAAATCTGACAATACTTTCTATGAAGCCTTTATGATGCTTGGTGAGCTTTATACCAAGGAAAAGAGATTTGCTGAAGCTGCTTCGAGTTATCAGAGGGCAGTAAAGATTGATTCAACTTCTCATAAGCCTGTTTTCTTTAGCCTTGCAAATGCCGAAATGATGTCAGATGATTACCAGAATGCCTTAACTCATTATAAGATCTATTTAAAAAATAAGGGTGATTCAGAAAAAAACATACGCCTTGCAGCCAGGAATATTAAAAATTGCGAGTTTGCAATTGTTGCAATTAAGAATCCGGTATCATTCAATCCGGTCAGCGTCGGGGCTGCAATAAATACTTCTGATGATGAATACTGGCCTTCAACAACAGTAGATGGTCAGACGCTGATGTTCACACGCCAGGTACTTAATGGCTATAATCAGTTTGGCATGAGCAATTCACAGGAGGATTTTTACATTAGCTCACATTCTGACAGTGGCTGGACGAAGGCAATCAATGCCGGTGAACCGCTTAATACAAAGTCTAATGAAGGAGCTCAGACACTTTCATCAAACGGTAATTACATGTATTTTACAGCATGCGAAAGATCAGGTGGTCTGGGCAGTTGTGATATCTACTTTTCGGCATACGCTAATGGACACTGGTCGATCCCATATAATCTTGGATCGCCTGTTAATACAAAATCCTGGGAATCAACACCATCCATAAGCAGTGACGGCAATTTCCTTATTTTCTCAAGCAACAGGCCCGGTGGCTCTGGCGGAAAAGACCTGTGGTTCTCTATTATGTCGAAGAAAGGAAAATGGTCAGATCCGGTCAATATGGGTAAGAACATAAATACCGATGGTGATGAAATGTCGCCATTTATTCATTTCGATGGGAGAACTTTATATTTTGCATCAGATGGAAGACCCGGTATGGGCGGTTTCGATATCTACCTCACCAGGATGAGTAATGACAGTTCATGGTCAGAACCTAAGAACCTTGGTTATCCCATTAATACGGCAAACGATGAAATGGGACTGGTAATTGATGCAACTGGACAAAAGGCCTATTTTTCTTCAAAAAGAGATGTTAAAAACGGAAAGGATATTTTTTACTTCAATCTTGATGAATCGGTTCGTCCGAATCCGGTTGCCTATCTGAAAGGAAAAGTATCAGATAATGAGACAGGCAAACTATTGAAAGCCGAATATGAATTAATCAATCTTTCTACCAACAAGGTAACAATTAAAAGCACTACTGATGATGCTGGCAACTTCCTGGTCTGTCTTCCATCGGGATATAATTATGGTATTAATGTCACAAAACCAGGTTATCTTTTTTATTCAGAGAATTTCATGTTTGAAGGAAATCATTCAGTTATTGAACCTTTTATTAAAAGAATCAATTTACGTCCTGCAAAAGTAGGAGAGAAGATGCTTCTGTCAAATGTTTTTTATGAAATTGATTCATGGGAATTGAAAAAGGAATCAGTGGAAGAATTAAATAACCTGACGGATCTTTTAACTTATAATAAAGATCTTATTGTAGAAATTGGAGGGTACACTGATTCAACAGGTACGGACGAATATAATCTGGTGTTATCAGAAAAACGGGCACTTTCAGTTGTTAATTACCTTATAAACAAAGGGATATCGTCAGATCGGCTACAGCATAAAGGATATGGCAATACTTCGCCTATTGGTGATAATGTAACATTTGAAGGCAGGAAATTGAACAGACGGACTGAAGTAAAAGTCATAGCCCGCAAATGAAAATGGCCGTCTTCGATGACGGCCATTTCGAACTCAAGCTCAGCTAAGTACAGACATTGCTATTTGTTGAAAATTAAATTGCAATCACAGAGCTTAAATATTTATTTATTTTGATATCTGAGCTTTCGGCGACTCTTACCGGAATTGAAAAATAAATTCCTGTACCGGTGAGACCGTTGCATTCAACCCATAAGGATCCGCTCAGCATCTGAATTAGCTTTTTGGCCAGGGTAAGGTTTATCGCTGAAACTGTATCATTGTATCTGGAAAGCGATTCATTCAGATCCTCAGTATGAAGAAATTCTTTGCATTTGAAATAACCCTGGCCGGAGTCAAGAATATAAAAGGTCACCTTATCGTCCCTGAAATAGTAACCAATCTTGATATATCCTGATTTAGTATTCTTTAGTGCATTCTGGAACAAGCTGCGAATTACTTTGAAAACCCTGTTCGAATCAATAACTACTTCTGTATCATCTGTGATGCCGGTTTCTGAGACTAATGTAATATCATCATTAGCTTCTTTCTTTAATATTTCCCTGAATTCAGATAGAAGTTCATCGAGAATATTATTTAGTCTGCAAATCTTGAAATCAGCTTTTGAATTACCCGTTTCTAAAATTGCTGAATCAAGAAAATTATCAAATAAGCCTATAAGATGCTCACAGGAGAGAAGGATCTGGCTGCTGAAATCTTCCCGTTCCGAATCATCACAACTGTTCCTGCCCATCAGATATGAGAATGCAACAATTGCATTCATGTGAGTTCTCACTTCATGAGATATTCCTGTCAATAATGTCTGGCAATTAATCATACTTGTAGTAAGCGAAGCATCTACTTTACCCTCATTGCAATTAAATGCAACATTCTCAATTCCCTGGCCCATAGTATGTAAAGTAAGGTCCTCCATAATAAAAACCTGATAATTAATTATTTTATTCTCTTCAGAATTTTCCTGGCATCTTTGCTGTAAATGCTCTCAGAATTTTTAATAATAGTCAGTTGCTTAACAGCTTTGGATTGTTCGTTGGTTTGTATATAACATAACGCAAGATACCAGTGAGCTTCTTCTATGTAAAGGTTATTGTTGTTATTTATAACTTTTGTAAAAGATTGCTCTGCTATCGGATAGTTCTTTTCTTCAAAATTGGAAGCTCCATATAACATTGTCGATTCCATGTTACCCGGGTCGTCATTCAGGACTTTGGCGAAAAATCGAGCAGCATTCTGATAATCGTGGATATTATAGTATTCAAGTGCTGTCGAATAATCAGTGTTGGTGATAGTTTGCTGAGATCGTGAAGTTGAAACAGCTTCATATGATTTGTAATATTTATTGAAGATTTCATCATTCGACAGGTTCCTGGTATTAAACAATGCAAGGCTGCCGATTAAAATGAATCCTGCAATAACAGCAGCATACTTAAATGCTGAGCGTTTCCCGGGATTATTGGCTCTGGCATTTACCGCTCTTTGCCTTTCGATTTCAAAAAGCTTATGACGTAATTGAATTACATCCCGGTCGTTAAGAACTTCTTCAGTTTTTTCCCGTAAAGCAACTTCTTTACGAAGTTTTTCATTTGCCTCAAGTTCCTTCTGGAACCAAAGTTTTTCTGATTCATTCATTTCGCCGGCAATATACCTTTCGATGAAATAAGAAAAATCAATTGTTTTCATAATTAGTTATTTTTTCTATTTTTAAAATTTTCCAATTATCTAAATCAAATTATATCCTAGATGCAAGCAACATTCTTTCACATTTTTGAAAGCTTGTTTTAGCTTCTATTATGTTCGCAGATTTGTTAACCTGCTGTATATCAATCACTTGCAAACGCAAACGAACCTATTATATCATTTAACCTGTCAGTTTTATCAGGAACAATATTCTTTATTCAGATTCTGATTGGAGGAGTTGGTGGTAATAATATTGGTTCTCCTTCACCGCCACCACGAACATTAATCATTTCCTCACTGGTAAGTGCAAACTTGGTAAAAATGTTTTCAGTCTTTTTGAAATTCAGGGTTTTCATAATTTTAATTTTAAGTATTGATACTAAATCAGGGTAATTCATTTCTTCTTAGTTTTCAATACTACATGTCATTAGTACCCAATTTGTGACACAAAAAAAGCAAAAATATTTCATTTTTTTTTATAAATGCAGAAAATCAGGTACTTATGAGCGAAAAAATATGCAGAAATAACAGAATATTTGAAAATCGGGGTTAATTTTGATAGATTTAAGGGGAAAATTTCAATTAATTGATGCTTCGAAGGCTTAAAATGATCAAATTTCTATGGATAATTACTATTTCAGGGGTGATCTGCCTCTCTTCAAATAAATCAGAGCTTAATTCTGATACTGTTGCTAATCAAGAGCAAAATGAGCAAATCAGCAACCAATCGAACCTTAATAAATCATTTCCAAGGGAAAGAATAATTTATGCTATTCAAACCCTGGTTTCAAGGAAGGATACTACAGGGTTGTTAAATTTAGGAGACAGTTTACAGAAATCAATGGCATCAGTAATTCCTGATAGTTCAAGAATGGCAGAATTCTATTATTATATCGGTATATGTAATATCCTGGCTACTAAATATAATGATGCTCTTTTGAATCTGAAACAATCCGTTGAGATTAAAAGACGGCTTAAAATAATTGATGATCAGTTTACAAAGGGGATTTACAATATAGGTATTGCATACAACTATCTGGGTGATGACATTAGTGTTATAAACTACATGCTTGAATATCTGAGAATTGCGACACCTTTATACGGGGAAAATAGTCGGGAAATTGCCGAAACCTTTACAGTTTTAATAAGTGCATCTATAGAATGCAATGATTATGAGAAATTTATAGAATATACTTTCAAAGCACTGGGGATATTAAGTAATAACAATAAAGCACTTGAAGGATATGCTCTCAGCAACTTGTATAGCGCGATAGGAGTCGGTTATGGCAGAATGGGTGATTATGCAAAAGCAAGAATTTATCTTGAAAAGGCAGAGTCTATTATAAAAACCGATAATATTCAGCCCGATGAAGACTATATAAACTTAATTAATAGTCTTGCAATAACTTATGGGTCTTTAGGATTAACTGATAAAGAAAATGAGTATTTCAATAAAGGGATTCATCTGGCAAACTACAATAATTCATATTTGTCTTTTAATTTGATCAATACTTATTCAAATGAATTGGGCAAGTCTGGAAAAGTCCAAAAGGGAGAGATCCTGTTATCTGATATGATCAAGAAAGCATATGCTGTATATAGCTCAGATTCACGTTATTATATTGAGGAGCTTGCTAATTATTCAGATTATTTATTGAAATATAAAAATGACATTATAAATTCAATTGCATTTTACTCAACTTGCCTTGAGTATCTGAAAAAGCATAAGAATAATAATATACTGAAAGAGCATGTATTAACCAGCTATGCACAGGCTCTGTATAAGAAAGGAGAATCAGTCAGAGCTCTTCAACTGATACAGGAGCTCCTATTTCATAAAAGCACGATGTCTACATCTGCGGATCTTTATAAAAATCCACCAATTGATTCTTTAAGAGCAGATAAAGAATCCCTGAGAATACTGCGGTTGAAATATGAAATACTATGGAGCCTGTACTCAGGCTCATCTGATCAAAAAGTGCTTGAAGCGGCAGCCGGAATGTCTGAATTTATTATCTCATTAATAGACAAGATGAGGGTCAATATTAGTGAGGAGGAAAGCCGGATCGTTCTTGGAGACCGTTACAGAGATTCATATCTGCTTGCTATACGCGACTTTGAATTATGTTACAGAAATACCGGTAATCGTCAGTTCCTTGAAAAAGCATTTGAATTTTCCGAAAAAAGTAAAGTTGCAGGTCTGCTTGCCGCAACCCGCGAGTTAAATGCAGTTCAATTTAATGTACCGGAATCTGTTGCACAAAAGGAAAAATATCTTCAAAGGGAAATAGGTTTTTACAATTCAAAGATCTCAATGGAGACTAACAAAGAGAAACCTGATAAAACTATTTTGACTGATTGGAATGAAAAGCTGTTGGCTGCAATCAAAGCCAGAGATTCCCTTGTATTAACATTTGAAAAAGATTATCCAGGATACTTTGCACTTAAATATGACTCCAGAGCCATGAAAATGCAGGAAGTTCCGTCAATAGTTGGCCGTGACTACAATTACCTTAATTATGTATTATCTGATTCCTTATTATATATCTTCTTAATTAACAGGAAGTATCAGAAATTAATGACAATTAAAACCGATTCGAATTTTATTAAAAAACTAAATGATTTCAGAGTGCTTCTGGCTAATCCTGCACAATCTGAAAATGCCAGAACTAAATTCGACAATTATCAGCAGATTGGATATGATCTGTACCTGACTCTCATAGAACCTGTCCGTAAATACTTCATCTCTGATAACTTACTTATATCGCCTGATAATATTCTTTCGTATCTTCCTTTTGAAACATTTATTTCTTCAAAGTATGAAGGCGACGATATTCTTTATCGTAAACTGAATTACCTGATGAATGATTACACAATTATATATGCATATTCTGTATCATTTATGAAAGAAATAGTGTTCAGAGAGTCTAATAATAAGAAAAACCTGATAGCCTTTGCACCTGTTTACACTAAACCTATTACTATCGATTCATTATTTAAGAGCAGGCGCCAGGGAACAAGTGTGTTATATGACCTGCCTTATGCACGGCAGGAGGCAGAATATGTCTCGAAAATTACAGGCGGAAACCTGTATCTGAATGATGAAGCCCGGGAAATAGTATTTAAAACTGAAGCCTCAAAATACAATATTATACATCTGGCAATGCATACGTACCTGAACGATCAGAATCCGATGAATTCTGCTATGATTTTTGCTCAGGGAGGGAATGCTCCTGAAGATGGACTGCTTTATACCTACGAAGTGTACGGCATTCCTTTAAAAGCCAGGATGGTAGTCCTCAGCTCATGTAATACAGGGAGTGGAAAGTTATCATCAGGAGAGGGAATTTTAAGCCTGGCAAGAGGATTTCTCTATTCCGGAAGCCAGTCGGTAGTTATGTCGATGTGGGAAATAGATGATAAATCCGGAACAGAAATCATTAAAATGTTTTATGACAACCTGAAGAAAGGAAAATCAAAAGGAGAGGCTTTGAAGAAAGCCAGGACAGAATATCTTAAGAAAGCAAGCCAGTTAAAATCTCACCCGTATTTTTGGTCATCAATTGTCGTCTATGGAGAGAATGATCCTGTCTTTTCTTCCCGTAAAACACTTATTTTATCAATCTGCTGCCTTATTGTTATTAGCTTCGCTCTGCTTTACTATTTTTGGAAACGTAAATATTCCTGATATTCAGGATCTTCTTTCATCAGCTCAATGAGTGCTTCTTTGCATAAATATTTCTTTCTGCGTGCATAATTCTCATCTTTCAGATTCATTTCGTCAGCTATTTCTTCATACGAACATCCATCTGAATACAATGCCAGAATGGTCTGAAAATCAGGTTTAAGTTTCTGAAATGCCCTGCTGACGATCCTTTCTAACATTAAATCATGATGGGTTTCAGTATTCAATTCATCTGGGAAATTGAGGTCGAGCTCAACGGTCTGCTTTTTCTTGCGACGCTGATTGTTCCACACATTTCGAGCAATGCCAAAAAAGTATCCCTTAAGATCTGTTGTCAGATTTAAAGTGTTCTCCTTTATCTGGTTATATAGAATAATAATTGAGTCCTGAAAAACATCTGATACATCATCACTTGTGCCGCTATTATTTAGAACATGTTTCTTAACTGCTTGAAAATAGTTATTATACAGCCAATTCAGGGTCTTGTCATCCTGGCATCTTATACCCTCGATAATGCTTTTATCTGAAATTTTATTAAACAACGCCGTTCGGATAGCAAATTAAATGGCAAAGATAATATTTCCATAAAGTTATTCTTGTTAATTGATGCAGGTTCGAATTTATAGAGAACACAATTATTTCCTAAAAAAAATATAGATATCTTTACTCAAAATAACCTTTTCCCGGAAACAAATGTCATTCCCTTTTGTAAAACAACCTGACTCCATGGATTGCGGGCCGGCATGCCTGAAAATGGTAGCAGGGTTTTATAAAAAGAATTTCTTGCTGGAAACTATTCGCAGAAAATGTTTCATCACAAGGGAAGGTGTCTCATTCCTTGGACTTTCAGAAGCAGCCGATAATCTCGGATTTCGGACCATAGGAGTAAAGATACATTTTGAAATGCTGACTGAGAGTGTTCCAATGCCTTGTATCGTTCACTGGAAGCAAAAGCATTTTGTTGTCGTTTACAAAATAACCAGAGATAAACTCTGGGTTGCAGATCCGGCTGTAGGGCTCATTAAGTACAATCGTGAAGAATTTACCCGGAATTGGGCTTCAACAATAGTCGAAGGTAAACCTGCAGGATTGGTTTTGATAATTGAACCAACGCCAGCGCTCTATGAAAAGGAGGGAGAACAGGAAAAATCCCGTGGGTTTAAATTTCTCTTAAAATACTTCCGGCTTTATGACAGGTATCTGTTTCAACTCATCATTGGTCTGCTCCTTGGAAGCTGTATCCAGCTTATAATCCCATTCCTTACTCAATCGATAGTTGACATAGGTCTCAATAATAACGACATCGGTTTCATTTATCTGATTCTTTTTGCTCAGCTTGCACTGGTAATAGGTCGAATGTCTGTCGAATTTATCAGAGGCTGGCTTTTGTTGCATATAGGAACAAGAGTTAATGTTGCTGTCATTTCCGGTTTTCTACAGAAACTTATGTCACTGCCGATTGCATTTTTTGACTCAAAACTTACAGGCGATATACTCCAACGCATCGACGATAACAACAGGATTGAAGAATTCTTAACCTCGGCAAGCTTAAGCATTCTGTTCTCATTTTTCAACCTCGTAGTATTTGGTATTGTCCTGGCGCTTTTCAACCTCAAAATACTTGCATTATTCCTTGCAGGTTCCGCTTTGTATATTATTTGGATATCACTCTTTATGAAATCGAGGGCCAGGCTCGATCACCAGCGATTCAAGCAAATGTCTGCCGCCGGGAACAAGCTGATTACCATTGTTAATGGCATGCAGGAGATTAAACTTACTCAAAGCGAATTGAGCATGAGGTGGGATTGGGAGAAGCTTCAGGCTTCACTGTTCGGGATAAAAATAAAGGGACTTGGGCTAATTCAATACCAGTCTGCAGGCGCCACATTCATAAATGAAGTAACTAATCTTTTTATTACAATTATAGCTGCAACTTCAGTACTGAAAGGAGATATAACCCTTGGTGTGATGCTTGCCGTTCAGTTTATAATAGGACAGTTGAATGTGCCTGTAAATCAGATTATTGGATTTTTCCGCATTTCGCAAGATGCAAGGATGAGTCTGGAAAGACTGACTGAAGTTCATGAAATGCAGGATGAAGAGCCTGATCCTGAAATGAAAATCAGAAAGCTCCCTGAAAAGAAAGAGATATTCATTAATAATATATCGTACCAGTATGAAGGTCCACGTTCACCTTTTGTACTGAAAAATATTGATCTGTTTATCGAAGATAACAAAACTACAGCCATTGTAGGAACAAGCGGAAGCGGTAAAACTACTTTGCTGAAATTGCTTCTTGGATTTTATCAACCAGTAACAGGAGAAATACTGATTGGCGATACACGCCTTTCAAATCTTAGCTTAAAAGTCTGGAGGGAAAAAGTTGGCGCAGTTATGCAGGATGGATTTTTGTTTCCGGAATCAATAGCATATAATATTGCTCCAGGGAATGCGGACATTGATGAGGAGAGAATGATCAAAGCGGCTGAAATAGCTAACATAAAGGGATTTATAGAGCCGTTACCTCTCGGTTATAATACAAAACTAGGGGCTAATGGTCATGGTTTAAGCGAAGGGCAGAAACAGCGTCTGCTGATTGCAAGGGTAATTTACAAGAATCCTGAGATCATAATTTTTGACGAAGCCACTAACTCACTTGATGCAGGTACAGAAAAAGTAATTGTCGAAAATCTTGCAGATTTCTTTAAAGGAAAAACAGTTATTGTAGTTGCTCACAGGCTCAGCACAGTACGGGATGCTGACAAAATAGTTGTTTTAGATAACGGCAGAATAGTTGAAACAGGTTCGCATGCTTCACTTATTGAAAATCGTGGAATTTATTATAACCTGGTTAAAAACCAGCTGGAATTAGGTACATGAACTAAAAATGAAAGACAAACCATCTGAAATATTATATTCGGAGCCTGTAAAGGAGATTATTTCCAATCCTCCACGAAAGATTATTCGATGGGGTACGACACTGATATTTTCAATTTTTCTGTTTTTTATTCTTTTATCATGGCTGATAAAGTACCCTGATATTGTATCTGCTCCGATAGAGATTACCACAGTTAATCCGCCAATAACTCTTGTCTCAAAAATAACCGGACGCATAAATAAGTTATATGTTACTGATGGTGAGAAGGTTACACCAGGTAAGTTGCTGGCAGTAATGGAAACTGCCGCTTCGATTCAGGAATTTAAATTACTGACAGCAGCTATTGACACCATTATAAATCCCGAGAAATTGTCGTCTGATTCATTACTTCGCTTTTCGAAGCTCGGGGAGCTTCAGCTCTATTATGCATCTTTTCTGAAAGCACTTTCTGATTTTAATACATTCATCCGGAATGATTATTATGGAAATAAGATCAATTCACTTACCCTGGAAATTACAAGTTTACAGGAATATATAAACAGGATGAAAGTCAAAGAGAACCTGATGTCTGATAATCTGGTTCTGGAAAGGAAAAAATACCAGAGAGATTCAGTACTTTTTTCCGGCAAGGTTTATGCAGAAAGCGACCTTGAAAAATCAAAACAAGCATACAACCTGATCAGACTGGAGCTTCAGCAGGCAGGGCTCGATCGCTCTGCCAAGGTAATTGAAGTTACTGAAGAAAAACAACTACTCCTCGATTACAGGATCAAGGGGGAGGAAGAAAAACAGAAACTGATTTCTGTATTAAATGAATCATTCCTGAACCTGAGTGCACAGATGAAAATATGGGAGAACAAATATCTTCTGATTTCACCTGTTAAGGGTATAGTGACATTTACTAAGTACTGGAGCGAAAACCAGTCTGTATTAATTGATCAGGCTGTACTTAATGTAGTACCGGAAAATGCAGGGAATTATGTTGGCAGAATAAATTTAAGTATGGTAAGGTCAGGAAAGGTTAAGATTAATCAGGTTGTAAATATCAAGCTTAGCAGTTTCCCATATCTGGAGTATGGTATGGTAAGAGGGATTATAAACACCAAGTCTCTTGTTCCGTCAGGAGATGCATATATTATTGAAGTTTATCTTCCTCAGGGACTTAAGACTTTGTATGGAAAAGAACTTGATTTCACACAGAATATGCAGGGCACAGCCGAAATTATAACAGAAGATATAAGGTTACTCCAAAAAATTATCAACCCTCTCCGGCATCTCATTTCAAAGAATAAAAGCTGATTGTTTCACTATTTTTTTGAATATGGTTCATAATCATCATCTTTTGAGGATGATGAAAATGAAGAACCGGATTGTGTTCCGGAACCTGAACTGCCCTTCCCCTGATTTTTTTTCATATATTTCCTGTATAAGCTGAAACCGAGAGCAGCTAAAACAGCGACTATTATTATAATATCCTTCTTTTC
>JBGOXH010000331.1:0-2815 GCA_041479075.1 Bacteroidia bacterium
CACTCCGGATTCCGGAATTTTACTTCTAAACAGTTCCGATATTTCATACTGACAATGTTCACATTCGGGATGAAACCTTACTATAAGAACAGGACCTTCTTTTATGATTTGAGAATTAAATGAAGTATCCTGTAAGGTGGTAAATGAGAATGAGGGAAGCTTTGAAATCTTTGCTTCAATAAGCCCACGCTCTCTGGTCTTCATGACTATTCCAAAAACAAAATAAGAAATAGCAAGCAGGAAAATTGCAATGACTGATATTACGATAATTCTTCTCATAAGCCGGAGTCAATTGAAATAAACATTATAAGTGCAATCCAGAATGCCAGCGCCGGCAGGTAGGAGGAGAGAACAATTTTATCTGATTCAGATTCATTTAAATGACAACTCTTTCGCAAGCCATAGGAAAGAGCATAGATATAGGCAACCTGGAAAATATTGACAATTTGCAAAGGATATATCCAGATCCTGTCTACCTCCGAAACCCTGAAGAGATTTATCAATGATAACGGATAAAAAAATCCTATATCATTCAAATCATAATTACCTGCAAAAAAGTAAAACCAGAGGAATTTTGTCAATCCGGCAAATATAAAAATCAAATCACTTGCTACGACAATTTTAAAAATCCCACCGAATGTTATTTTATAATGAAGGTTATAAAAGAATGCTCCTGTATACAAAACAATGCTTACCAATGTAAACTTGATCGTCAGCATTATGGGAATAAGAACATAACTTATCCAGGAGAACTTTTTCAGATTCTCAAAAAGCTGAAGTGAGCGATCGAGGGTAAGCTGTTCACTGTACGTATTATAAAACACTATTTCATTTATTAATACAGTCTTTGATAACCAGATGACAATAATGTTTATAAGAATAATACCTGTGAATAATGATAATTTTCGCAGATTATAATATTGTACCAGAACATTCATGTCGGGGGATTTATTGGAAAGCCGGGAAGCTCTAATGAATGGTCGCAAGGATTTCCTGTTCGGACAAAATATTCTTAATGTTCATTATAATCCTTCGGTCATCGGCAAAGTAATATGATTGCAAAGAGCATGAATATCTTATGTCTACATCCAGTTTGCGCATTTCCTGAAGCCATTGGAATAATGTAGAACTGCGGATGCCAAGTTTACGGGCAAATTCTTCAGGGGGACCCGTTGCCCTCATATGGATCAGTGAGTCAATTCTTATGACCCTGTCCAAATTCTTAATTAGTGCCATTGTTCTGAAATTTTAAACGTTTTATAAGACCTGTTTTAGCACGAGGAAATGCTACCATTTCCAAATCGTATACGCGAGATGATGAAAAAAAATGCCTTCCAATCCGTCTTAAATGATCAAACAGAAACATATCAGATCTTGTTTAAGTTAGGCTTGTCAAGTTTTATATTACTACATGTCGGAAAACATTAATTTGTGACACGAAAAACAAATGTTTTTTTGTAATTTATAATTATTCTAAATAAAAGGGCTGAATATACATATATAATATAAGGTATAGGCGTACCACCTTCGCCGCTCCGTCGCTGAAGCTATAGAGCGTAAGCGACAAGGCTACGGTGGTCAAAGCAGGCGAAGGGCGGTTCTGGGTCCTGGGTTCCCGGGCGGCGTGAGGGGGACCGGTTCGAAAAACCTACCCAATAATATCCCCCTCCCACAGCCTTTTAAGAAACTCCTTCCAGGGAAGTACCAGTATGTCTGCCATCTGCCTCGGAGAGGGATCATTGCTTACTATAATTAATTGCCTCACTTTATATTCTTCTGCGAAACTTTTTAATCCCTTAAGATGACGGGAATTAACCATATTGGTCGATTTTGTCTCAATTGCCACCTCATGATCTCCAAGAATAAAATCCACTTCAAGCTGTGATGCCGTACGCCAATATGTGATTGGATAATTTATATCTGAATATTGACTGTGTGCATATAGTTCAAGAAATATAAAATGTTCGAAAGCCTTACCAAAAGCCTCACTCCCCTGTTCGATCTTTCCTCTCTTCAACAGGAAGTTAGCAATGCCTATATCAAAATAATAAAACCTGGGCGCCTGAATTACTCTCCGTTTTGGCTTCTTCTGATATGTTTGCAGGAAATGCCCTGTCATTGTATCCTCCAGGATTTGAAAATATTCCTTTACTGTTGGTGAGCTGACTCCGCATTCAGCTGCAATATTGGCGTAATTCACCATCTCTCCGTTAGAAAATGCAGCTGCTTCCAAAAACCGTCCAAATGAGCCAATATTCCTGACCTTTGCCTCTGTCTGTATCTCGTCACGAAGGTAGCTTCCAATATAAGCAGATAAAAGCTTTTGAGGATTGACCGACAGATAATGCCTCGGTAACAATCCCCAATTCAAAGCTTTCATCAGATCAAAATCCGGAATCTCGGCTGAAATGAGGGGATATAATTCATGCCTCAGTGCTCTCCCTCCCAGAAGATTGCCCCCTGAGCGTAATATATTTCTTGGACTCGAACCGCTAAGGATAAATTGAATGTTCCTGTTGACTATTAACCAGTGGATTTCATTCAGTAATGACGGAATCCTCTGAATTTCATCTATTATTACAGGACCTGCCAAATTGATTGTATCCAGTATCTCCCTTAAAAGAGAAGGATTCCGCAGAAACCTATCAAATTCTCCCGCCAGTAAAAGATCGAAATATGGTGCTCCCGGAAATAATTTCTTAAGTAAACTACTCTTTCCGGTTTGCCTTGCTCCCCATAAAAATGTGCTTTCCTTCCCCAGATTATTAAAATTCTGCCTTCTGATATACATGATACTTTAAAGTATTAGTTTATA
>JBGOXH010000216.1:0-5100 GCA_041479075.1 Bacteroidia bacterium
CAGGATCTTATAACACTCGAAACGGAGACAAGCCTGATTTCTATAAAAGGTTTTATCGGGAAGCCGGAGGGTGCACGCCGGACCTACGGCGAACAGTTCTTCTTTGTCAATAACCGCTTTATGAAGCACCCGTATTTTCATAAGGCAGTTGCCGAAGCTTATCAAAATATCCTGCCGGCAGATGCAATTCCTACTTATTTCATCTTCATGGAAGCTGATCCGGCTTCAATTGATATTAATATCCACCCTACCAAGACAGAAATAAAATTTGAAGATGAAAGATCTATCTGGCAGATACTTATGGCTTCAGTTCGTGAAGCATTAGGTCGTTTCAACATTGTCCCTTCACTTGATTTTGAGAATGAAGCATTAATAGACATCCCTGTCAGAAGTTCAAAAGATATAATTCCGGAACAACCTTCAATTGAGGTTAACCCCCTTTATAATCCTTTTGATAAAGATGAACCATCATTTCGCAGACCAGATTTTATTGAGAAGTTTGAAAGGGAAAATACAGCAAACTGGGAAAAACTATATTCCACTCTTGAGAAAGAGAATGAAAATCCCGAACTGGAAAGAATCAGGGAAACAGAGAGGAAATTTTTTCAGATAAAGAATAAGTATATCGTTTGCCCGGTAAAATCAGGTCTGATGCTAATTGATCAGAAAAGGGCACATGAAAGGGTGCTCTATGAAAAATTTCTGGTATGCCTTAGTCAGAACAGATCTGTCAGCCAGGCTGAATTGTTTCCTGTTACTATTGATATAAATCCGGTAGATTATCATGCATTAAAAGAAATTGAAAATGACTTGAAATTGCTTGGATTCGCACTACAGTTTACAGCTAAAAATAAAATTACAATTAAAGGACGCCCCTCAGACTCAGTTTCTTCAGATCCGGTTGAAATGCTTGAGATTTTAATTGAAGAATATAAGAGCACTCAGGCTGATCCATCTACCACTGCAAGAGAGAAGCTTGCTTCGGCAATGGCTGGAGCATCAGCAATCCCTTATGGTAAAAAATTGGTTCAAAGCGAGATGGAAGATCTTTTTGATGCATTGTTTGCATGCCCGGCACCAAATTATTCACCCAAAGGCAAACCTGTAATAATCATAATTACACTCGAAGAGCTTGATAAAAAATTCAAATGATTTTATAATGACAAATTGTCGGATTCAAAGAGAAACAGTAGATTGGCCTGACAATTGCTGGTTCCAGTAAACACATAAAATTAAAGATGAACGGATTTGGCAAAAGTATTTTAGGATTACCCCCGGTTGTTAAAAACATCATATTAATTAACGCTATTATGTTTTTAGCCTACTGGGTTGGTTTTAAGTTTTTTGATATAAATCTTAACAGTATTCTGGGGCTTTATTTTCCGAAGTCAGCAAACTTCAGACCATATCAGCTCCTCAGTCATATGTTCATGCATGCTAATTTCTGGCATATTTTTTTCAATATGTATGCATTATTCATTTTCGGAATAGTGCTTGAAAATGTCTGGGGTGCGAAACGATTTCTGATTTATTACCTGGTTTGCGGATTTGGAGCAATCCTGGTGCATGAAACGGTTATTGGATTCGAATACAGAAAACTGGTAAACATGCTTACACCGGAACAGCTTCAGACAGTAATAAAAGAAGGAACAGCAGTTTTACAGGCAGGAAAAGAGTACACAGATGAAACAATGAAGTCTCTTCAGTATCTTCTAAGTACTCCTACAATCGGGGCTTCCGGTGCTGTTTTTGGGATTCTTCTTGCATTTGGAGTGCTTTTTCCGAACACTCAGCTTATGATTATCTTTCCTCCAATTCCGATAAAAGCTAAATATTTTGTACTGATTTACGGAGGTATCGAACTTTTTTTCACATTTTATCAACGTGGCAGCAATATCGCTCATGCTGCTCATCTGGGAGGCATGCTTTTTGGTTATCTTCTTATCAGGTACTGGCGTAAAACTACTAAAACCCTTTATTGATGGGAATCTGGGATGATATAAAAAATCCTTTTCATAAGGGAAATAATCTGATCAGGTTAATCTATATAAATATCGCCGTATTTCTGATTATTTCGATTTTCTCAATTGTCGGCTATCTGCTGAATAATCAACAGATATCAGAGAAGGTGCTGAATATTTTAGCTGTACCTGCATCCTTTAAGACCTTGCTCGTAAGGCCATGGACAATAATAACTTATATGTTCACCCACAAGAATATCTGGCATATTTTGCTCAATATGCTGTGGCTTTACTGGTTTGGAAGAATATTTCTGGAATATCTAGACCAGAGGAAACTTGTTGCGGTTTATCTTCTTGGAGGCATCAGCGGTGCGATAGTTTATGTTCTTTCTTTTAATATCTTCCCTGCATTCAAAGATGTTGTTCCAATATCTGTCGCAATTGGTGCATCAGCATCGGTAATGGCGGTGGTTATAGCAATTGCAGCATATGTTCCAAATTATGCTGTACAGTTCTTTCTCATAGGCAGAATCAGAATCATATATGTAGCTCTCGCAATATTTGTGGTGACATCAATTCTGGACTTCCCTTCAAATTCCGGAGGAAAACTGGCACATATCGGAGGTGCTTTATTCGGGTTCCTTTTTACACTTAACATTAAGAAAGGACGCGATATCGGCAAAGGGATTAACAGCATAATTGATTTTTTTGCCACACTTTTTAAACCGCGCAGGAAAATGAAAGTGACATATAAAAAGCCTGCTTCGAATTATGATTACCCTGCTTCGGATTATGATTACAATAAAACAAAAGTTGAGCATCAGGCAAAAATCAATCAGATCCTTGATAAAATTTCAAAAGGTGGTTATGACAGCCTGACTAAAGAGGAAAAAGACACACTTTTTAAAGAGAGCCAGAAGAAAAACTGATCAATGAGAAAATTCATCTATAAGGTACTTCTGACTGTAAATATTCTGTTTGCAGTGGCTCTTCTTCTGGCCTACTTGGCTGTTCACATAAGTCCTGAAAAATTTGCTCTGCCGGCTTTTTTTGGTCTTGCCTATCCATATCTTCTTCTGGTAAATATTTTACTGGCTATTACCTGGGCAATACTTCTAAAATATGAAGCTCTTATTTCACTTGTAGTAATAGCTATTGGATATACACATTTATCAAACTATATCAAGATCGGGAGACCGACCGGGAATAAAGAGGGAACATTTAAAGTCATCAGCTACAATGTGAGGCTCTTTAATTATTTTGAGAATCAAGATGCTAATTCTGAAAAAAGGATACTTGCATTTCTTAAAGATCAACAGCCGGATATTATCTTTCTTCAGGAGTTCTATTTAAGTGGTAACCCTGATGAAAAGGATGCTGTAATAAAGAATGTCCTTGGAGGGAAATATTTTTCACACATGAAAGTTGTTGGTAGTGGTAAAAACCGTTATTATGGAATAGTGACGTACAGTAAATATCCAATAATAAGGAGAGGGCAGATTATACATCACGGATCATCAAGTCTTTCAATTTTTACAGATATTGTCATTCAGAAAGATACATTCAGGATTTTCAATAACCATTTACAATCATTCAGGTTGAAAAGGATGGAGCGTTCTTTTCTCGAGGAGATGACATCACCCGATGATCAGGAAACCATGGATATGATGAAAAGCTTATCTCTAAGCTTAAAGCAGGGATTTGTAAAAAGGGCACAGCAGGCAGAGGAATTAAGAACATATATTAATAAATCGCCTTATCCTGTAATTGTTGCAGGCGACTTTAACGATACACCGGTATCTTATTCATACAGAATGATTCGGAAAGGGCTGAAGGATTCATTTGTAAATTCAGGTTACGGAGCCGGATTTACTTATAAAGGGAAATATCCTGCCAACAGGATTGATTACATTCTTTATGATAATGCTTTGGAAAACAGGTATTTTGAAATAATTAAGGCTAAGTATTCCGACCATTATCCTGTTGCAGCCTATTTTAAGAAACCCAATTAGAACGGGAGCTTTTTAAAATCAACATTCCCTCCGGTTAAAATAAGCCCGACTCTTTTTGCTCTGAAGAAATCAGGATTTTCTTTAATTATTGCCAGAACTGTTGCTGAAGATGGCTCAATGATTATCTTCATTCTCTCCCATACAAGACGCATACACTCAGCTATTAATTCTTCTTTCGCAGTAAAAATAATATCAACATTCTTTCTTATTATCGCAAAAGTAAGCTCGCTCAGAGAAGTCAGAAGTCCATCGGCTATTGTTAAAGGATTAACAGATGGAGTGAGTTTTCCTGTATTAAAAGATATATAAGCATCATTTGCATTAAGCGGTTCAGCTCCAACTACCTGTATTTTTTCATTAATGCTTTTGACTGTAGTTGACGTTCCGCTCATTAACCCCCCTCCACCAATCGGAGCAATTATTACTTCGAGATCTTTCTTGTCATCGAGCAGCTCCATAGCAGCAGTTCCCTGACCGCAGATAACGTTGAAATTATCATATGGATGAATAAGAGTTGCTCCCGTTTTTTCCATAATTATTCTTGTAGTCTCTTCACGTGATTGCAAAGTGGGTTTACAGTAAGTTATTTCTGCTCCATAGCCTGCAACGGCATTTTTCTTTACGGACGGAGCACTTTCGGGCATTACAATAAATGCTTTAACACCATTCATCCTTGCTGCAAGGGAAAGAGCAGCCGCATGGTTTCCCGATGAATGAGTCACCACTCCTCTTTTTTTCTCAATTTCAGATAATGAAAGAACGGCGTTTGTTGCTCCCCGGAATTTAAATGCTCCCACCTTTTGAAGGTTTTCGCACTTAAAGAATAACTCACAGTCAAATATTTTGTTCAGCTGCTGTGAGGTCATGACCGGCGTGCGGTGAATGAAAGGTTTGACTCGTTCGTGGGCAGTTTGAATATCTGAAAGTGTTGGAAGGATCATTGTTTATTGTTTTATTCAAAAGTATTAAAAATTATCACACGTACTCACCCCCTTTTATTCCCCCTTTCTGCTCTCGCAAAGAGGGGGAACTACCTAAATTACAGCATTTTAAGCCCCCTCTTTACGCAGTAGAGAGGGGGTCTGGGGGTGAGTACATGGGATATAAAAAAAAAGCTGCCCCTTTCC
>JBGOXH010000202.1:0-5311 GCA_041479075.1 Bacteroidia bacterium
ATGGTATTCATTATTTTGTATCTTTGATTACCTGACATGTGTAAAAGGTTGGAAAGCAAATAGTTATTAATCGAAATTAATATTTATAATTATGAAAAACTTACCAGCAATTCTTCTGATTATAATTTTAATAGCTCTTCCCTCCTGCAAGTATTTTAAAGGATGGAATCTGTTTGGAAGAAAAAAAGCTGAACTTACCGAGTTAATGGAGCAACAAAGAATGATTCGTGTTGCTGATTCTTTAAAGCTAGTCAAAGACAAACTTCAGGCAATTGAACAGGCAAAACTTGATTCCATAAGGCTTGCAGAAGAGGAGCGTCTGGTTCTCGCATCTAAATATAATATTATCGTTGGCGCTTTTATCACCCCTGAATATGCAAAGGCATGGGCTGAAGAGTATCGCAATCGCGGGTACGATGCAAAAATAATTAAAATGGAAGGTGGCAGGTTTGAGCTTGTCTCAGCTGAAGCCTATGAACGTGTTGGAAAAGCCTACTCACGGCTGGAAAAATTCAGGGATACTGTCCAGGTCGATGCGTGGATTTACAATAAGAAATAAAAGAGGGGAAAGTTTTATAATCAATACAATAAGTTTCTCCTCCTTTTGAAGGAGGAGTACCACTGACGGTAACGTCAGTGGGGAGGTGGTTGTTTGGATATATTATTATCTGATAATTGTCTCCTCCCTGTCCGGGCCGACCGAAACCATTGTTACAGGGATATTTGTCTGATCTTCAATAAATTTAATGTACTTTTTAAGGTTTTCAGGAAGCTTGCTGAATTCCCTGATTGCAGAAATATTTTCTTCCCAACCCGGAAGTTCCTTATATACCGGGTTTATTGGCAAATTGTCGAACGGGATTTCACGACATTCTTTCCCGTCTGAAAGATAGGAAGTGCATACTTTGATTGTTTTAAACCCGGACATAACATCACTTTTTGTCATAAAGAGCTTTGTAACTCCATTGATCATAATTGCATATTTCAATGCAGGGAGGTCAAGCCATCCGCATCTTCTGGGACGACCTGTGGTGGAGCCAAACTCATGTCCGATTTCTCTTAAAGCATTTCCCATTTCATCGTTAAGCTCAGTAGGAAAAGGACCGCTGCCAACTCTTGTACAATATGCTTTAAATATGCCAAACACGTCACCTATCTTTTTTGGCGAAACTCCAAGACCTGTACATGCACCGGCGCTGATAGTATTCGATGATGTAACAAACGGATAAGATCCGAAATCCACATCAAGCATTGTACCCTGGGCGCCCTCAGCCAGCGCTTTTTTACCCTTTGCAATGAGCTCATTAATAAGGTATTCTGTATTTATTATCCTGAACCTCTTCAGCATCTCAATTCCTTCAAACCAGCCAGATTCATATTCATCCAGATCAAACTTAAAATCATAATTCTTCAGTATTGAAAGATGATTTTTCAGGTGCTGGTCATAAATCTCCCTGAAATCTTTCCTCAGTATTTCCCCTGCACGGATACCAAGGCGTGCAACTTTATCGGTATAAGCCGGACCAATACCTTTAAGTGTGGAGCCGATTTTTGTGCATCCTTTGCTATTCTCGTATGCTGCATCAAGTATCCGATGTCCGGGCAGTATAAGGTTTGCCCTTGCTGAAATAATAAGCCTTTTTATAAGCTCATCGACTGAAGGGCCAAGGTTTTCGATTTCTTTTTTAAACACTGCCGGATCGATGACAACACCGTTCCCGATAATATTGATTTTATTGGGATGGAAAATACCTGACGGGATCAGATGAAGCACATGTTTTACATTATTGAATTCGATAGAATGCCCGGCATTTGGTCCGCCCTGAAAACGGGCTATTATATCGTAACCGGGACTTATTGCGTCGACTATTTTCCCCTTTCCTTCATCACCCCACTGCAGGCCTAACAGAATATCAATGTTCATGTTATATAAAAACTTATATTTTAAAAACGGATCACAAGTTACGAAATAATTCAACCAGATTGCTGAACTTGCTGCAATTGTTAATAAATGGTTCACAAGCCCTTGTTCAGGTTAAAATAACTTTGGTTCTAACAATAAAAAACTAATTTTTAAGTTATATTATTGATAAATCGTAACTTTAAGAACTAATTATAATCAATACACTCATTATGAAAAAAGCAGCGTATTTAATTATTATCGGAGTGGTTCTTATTTTTGTGAGTCCAAAAAGTTTTGCCCAGGAAACTTCTGCCGGGAAAGATTTTAAATTCACTGTAAAAGTCAATCCTCTTCAAGCATTAGGCGGACCATTCTGGATCGCAGTTATTCCTATAACAGGGGAGTATAAGGTCGTGGGAGAATACGCATTTACACAGAAAATGTCTTTTCAGGTGGGAGCCTCCTATATCGGACCCAGTGTTCTGCTGAATCTCGATAAGATTTCCACTGGCGATTCATCAAAAATTGAAGGAATAAAAACAAGCGGTTTCAAATTTACAGGTATGTATAAGTATTTTTTGAGCCGCGATTTGTCTGCTCCGGAGGGATTTTACGTTGGTCCTCATTTTTCTTTTGCAAAAGCAAAAATTGAAAGTAAAGACGATCCGAGCAATAGCGTTGGAATGCAGAAAATAAATATTAACCTCTGCATAGGTTATCAGTTAATTACATCCGGCGGATTTACCCTTGATATATTTACGGGGATGGGATATGTATCAAGAAAATGGACTTATGAAAGTGAAGATGCCAAAGAAACTTTTGATCTTGGAAAGAATAAGAGTAGTGTAAGCATCCCATTTGGTTTCAGTTTCGGATATGCTTTCTGATTAGTACATCTGAAAGTTAACAATCATTTAATATACGAAGGGACATGCTTAAGCACGTCCCTTTATTTTGAAGTATCTCTATTATATTATCTGTTTTTTTTCTTCTCTGTCAGATTTCCGTAAATATAAAGTGAATGGTACTGAGGAGCAAAGTTATTCAGCTCGCTGGCTGTCTTGATTATTTCACTTATCCTTGGATCACAGAATTCAATAACCTTACCGGATTCAATATCAATAAGATGATCGTGCTGAACACACTGAAAAGCTCTTTCGAACTGGGCTATATTCTTGCCAAACTGATGTTTTATCACGAGATTACAGTCGAGAAGCAATTCAATAGTATTGTAAAGGGTTGCCCGGCTTACCCTGTAATTCTTGTTCTTCATTAATATATAAAGTGATTCTATATCAAAATGTGCTGCCCGTGAATATATTTCGTCAAGAATTGCAAATCTCTCAGGTGTTTTACGGTGGCCCTTCTTCTCAAGATAATCAGCGAAAATTTTCTTTACTGTGTTTTTTGTATCACCATTATTCATATTTGGACTAATTTAAAATAATAACAAAAATATGTTTTTTTTGTCATTACTGTTCTTTAATTATAAGAGATTCCTCACTACGTTCGGAATGACAGGAAATTAAGCAGTTTGGCGGGGAAGAGGGGGGAATGGTGGCTATGGCTGCCATTCCCCCCTCTCCTAATTAACGCATCTATCTGTCATTTTGAGAAGTCCTCAACTCTTTTGACATTCTCGATACCTTTAATATTTGATATCTTCAGTATCAGGTTATTAAGGTCTTTTGTATGATGAACATAGACATCGATAGTCCCATCGAAAATTCCATCCTGAACTGAAAAATTGACATTCGTCATGTTTACTTTCAGTTCAGAAGATATTATGTTTGTGATCTCATTTACAAGTCCCATCCTGTCGATACCGGTTAAATTGATTCTTGCAAGGAAAGATACCAGTTTATGCATAGCCCATTTTACTGCAATAATCCTGTTCCCTTCATTCGACATTATCCTTATTGCTACCGGGCATTTTGGTTTATGAATAATAATAGGACCTTCCGGAGAACGGTAACCTGTGACTTCATCGCCGGGTATAGGATTGCAACATGATGCTATTTCATACGATTGTTCGGCATTTTCAACATTTTCTCTGAGAAGAAATGGAACATTTTTATCAATGTTGTCCGGTGGAGCATGCGATTCAACAGTCTCTTTCTTTGATCCGATCAGCTTAAGCTCCCAGAATTTTGAAACATTTTTTGTAGTATTCTTTTTTACAATTTTTTTAAGATTATCGAGGTTTATAATTCCCAGTTCAATGTCGGAATAGAGTTCATCTTTATTAAGCACATCATAGGCAAGAAGAAGTTTTTTGAAAACTTCAGCATTAGGAATAACTCCAAGCTCTTTCAGCCTGGTCTCGAGTATTTCCATGCCTTTCTGAATCCGGTTTATAGTCTCGGTTTTTAATGCGTCTTTAATAGCTTCCTTGGCTTTTGATGTTCTGACAAACGATAACCATTCCTTTTCGGGTTTTGCTATGTCTGAAGTGATAATTTCAACCTGGTCGCCGCTCATAAGCACTGCGCTGATGGGGTTAAGCTTATAATTTATTTTTGCTCCGATAGCTTTATTTCCGACCTCAGTATGGATTTCATAGGCAAAATCAAGAGCAGATGCTCCTTTGGGAAGACTTACAAGCGTCCCTTTAGGTGTGAATACCATTATTTCGGATGAGAAGAGGTTCATCTTGAATTCATCGAGAAACTCAATAGGATCCTCGAGAGGATTCTCAAGCATAAGACGGATCTTCTTGATCCATTTATCAAGCTCGCTTTCCTGCGAACCATCGCCCTTGTATTTCCAGTGTGCCGCATAGCCTCTCTCGGCAATATCATCCATTCTTTTGCTTCTGATCTGCACTTCAACCCATTTTCCTTCAGGGCCCATGACCGTCAGATGTAATGCTTCGTAACCATTTGGTTTCGGGCGACTTACCCAGTCGCGTAATCTGTCTGGTTTAGGCAGGTAAGAGTCGGATATCATCGAATATATATTCCAGCATTGAGTTTTTTCAGGAATACCCGGAGCCGGTTCAAACACAATTCTGACAGCTAGAACATCATAGATTTCCTCGAAAGGAACATTCTTTGACTGCATCTTTTTCCAGATGGAAAAGATCGATTTTGGACGGCCGCTGATATCAAACTGAAGACCGGCTTTTGTCAGTTTATCAATGATCGGAAATGAGAATTTATTTATTAGTGCGTAAAACTTCTTTTCACTGTGTTTCAGCTTGGCGGCAATCTCTTCATAGATCAGCGGCTGCCGGAATTTAAAGCTGAGATCCTCAAGCTCGCTTTTTATTGCATAAAGTCCGAGCCGGTGAGCCAGCGGAGCATAAAGAAAAATAGTTTCTCCTGCCACCTTCATTTTCTTATGCTCCGGCATAGAATCAAGCGTACGCATATTGTGAAGACGATCCGCAATTTTTATAAGGATTAC
>JBGOXH010000012.1:0-20305 GCA_041479075.1 Bacteroidia bacterium
AACGTGATTTTAAGATAATTATTTCACTTTTGAGATCAGATCGGGAAGGATAAAAAAAGGAAGCTCCGTAAAGCTTCCTAATAATAATGCAGATTTGAACCTATTCTTTTCTGAAGCGAATTCAATCACATGTGCTTCCATCACCTTTTTTGCATGTAAAGGTAAGTTCATCCCTGTATATGCTGTATTCATCCACCATTGTAAAAACCAAGGTATTACCAGAGAGAGTGTAGTCGACCGCATCTCCATCAATTATAAGATCATTCCCATTCATTTCCCAGTTGACAGGATCACCGGTTTCACACTGTATGTACATATATGCAGTTCCGTCATTCTTAAGTTCAAATGCAAATGTTCCGGAAGGTACAGTTAATGTAGTATCAGTGGTTTTCACACTGTTTTCATATTCTATCATTCTGACTTTGGTTGCATCCCACCAACCAGTGAGCTGTTCTTGAATTGACTTATCTTTATCTTTTTTGCAGCTGAGAGGTATTATTGCAATTAAAAAGATAACCAAACCTGTAATAGATAATAGTTTTTTCATAGTCACGGATATTTAGTTTAAACAAATTTAAGAAATTTTTTGACATATAAGAATGACCTTAAGCCATTTATTGCGGGAGAATGGTAATAAGTCTGGCAAATCAAACTGAATTAATATCCGCCTATAGAGAAATTGTTTATTGTGAAGAAAATTATTATGTAAAATACTTCATCAACTGCTTATTGGTAATCTCGTTCGAGAAAGTTGTTTCTACCAGCTCCCGGCTTTTATTTCCCATAATTTCTAACTCCGATGGGTTATTAATAAAATGTAACATATGAAAGGCAATCTCATTAATATCAAATGGTTTTGCAAGATATCCATTTATACCATGGTGTACCACTTCAGAGTTACTGGCAACATCGAATGCTATTATTGGTTTATGCATCGCCATTGCTTCTATGGCAACAGTAGAAAGGCCTTCCCAATGAGATGGGATTATCAGGCAGTCGATAGCATCAAGAAATGATTTGTTGCTTTCAACAAATCCCAGCACTTTAATAAATGGTTCAACATTTGTTTTTATTATTAAACTTTCCAATTCAGCTTTCAAAGGACCTGTACCGGCAATCAGAATTCTGAAATCCTGAGATTTATCCTTTAAAATCAGGGCAATTGATGGAAGAAAGAGTTGTCCCTTTTCAAGGGATAGCCGGCCAATGCAGCCAAAAATTATTTCGTTGGGTTTTCCTGAGATTGAGAGTTTTGCAGAATCAAGAGAGTCCCATTTCTTAAGATTAATACTATTATATATAATGTCTATCTTACTGACAGGAAAAAGATTCGGGTCCTTTGAAAGGGCAGCTTTGCCTATGAACTGAGAACAAGGCAAAAAATGGGTTATCCCTTTTCTTAAAAGTAATTTATTCAGAAAATGGGTTCTTAATGGTCTGCCATTATCTCGTCTGTATAGCCGGTATTTAATCCCTGCCCACTTTGAAGGCATGGTAAACATTTTAAAGTCGTTTGATGTATTGAACAAAATTGCATGAAGATCTAATTGTCTTAGTAATCTGTACGCTCTGAAAATTTTAAATGGATTAAGAAATGATAAATTTCTTGCTATAAACGGGTATGCTTGAATCCCTGCCTCCTGAATCAATTTATTAAGTTTTCCTCCCGGATTAGAAACAGAAATAATATTCACCTCATCTTTTATGTCAAGCATGGTTTCATACTGCCAGTTTTCACCACCCCCCCATATACCAGAAGTATTTACAAAGCAAACAAGCTTTTTACCAGGTTCCATAATCTCCCATTAATTTTTAATCATTGTGGCAAAAGGTTTTTCTCCTTCAGTTATGGTATACCGGAAGTCCATTATTTTTGAAAATTCAATAACCATTCCCATTTCCTCTTTACGTTCCACATCGTCGACAAGGATTATAGTATCTTTAGCTATGAGATCTTTGCATTCCGGAAAAAACCCGGTTCTTCCTCCCTTTATATCTCCGGGAGGACCATCAAGTATTACTAATGATACTTTTTCAGGGAAAGTATGCTCTTCGATTTTATACCATTGATATCTGCCTCTGTCAACTATCGGAGAGAATAATATCGATACATTGTTCAGATTAAAATGTTTCAGATACCAGCTGGTTCTCTTTTCCCATTTTCCGGAGTTTTCCAGTGATATGATATGAATACCTTTTGATTTAGCAATAATACCCATCAGTATTGTCGAAAGACCACTGCCGCATTCCAGAATATAACCACTCGATTTGTCAGTATGCTGAAGGCAAGCCATTAAGTATGCACTAAGCCCTGACCATCCTTCGTTTCCCCACAGGTAAACAAGACTTTGAAGAATATTGTCTTTGTCATTAAGTAAAATTTGTGTATCATTAATTATCCTGTTAATCTCCTGAATAAAAAGGAATTTTTTAATACGCGAAGTAATGAGACGATTAATTGACATTTCAACTAGTAATTAAGGGGTTAGCAGATTGCTGATAGACAGAATTATTTTAAAGGATATTGGTAACTTTATTGTACTCCTTCCATGAACCAATATCTACCCACGAATTAGAGTTAATCGGGTAAATGCCAACTTTCCCGACGCTATTATTCACCTTCTCCATCAGTTCAGTAATGTGCATATGTTCATTTTCAGAGATCAGATCGAGTATATCAGGTTCAAGTATATACATCCCCGTATTTATCAGATATGTTAATTCTGGCTTTTCCTGTATGGAGATCAGCTGTCCATTCTCTTTAACATTAAAAGTTCCGTAGGGTATTGAGTAGAATTTCATTGCCCCGATGGCCGTAATACTATTCCCCTGTGAGCGATGAAACTCAAGCACCTCAGGATAGTTGTGATCTATTATAACATCGCAGTTGGAAACAAAGAAAGTCTCTTTAATTCTATCTTTAAGAAGATAAAGACTTCCAGCAGTACCAAGCGGCTTTTCCTCTGTGATATACTCAATGGTGTAGTCTTTTTCCCTTAATGAATCGAAGTAAAACTTTATCATTTCGGCACGATAATTTACCGACATGATGAAATTGGTCGCTCCATAGGAACGAAACTTCTCCATGATAACCTGAACTATAGGCTTTTTGCCCATTGGGATAAGAGGTTTGGGCAGAATATTTGTAATAGGCTGCAGCCGTTCCCCTTTACCCCCCGCCATTATCACTACCGGAACATCGGCAAGAGAAAGTGCCTGTCCTTTCTCCATCTGTTCGGGCATGAAAAAATCTTCCCAGTAAATTACCCGCTTCAACTCCCCGTTTTCATTGAGAATTGGCATGAATTCGCATCTTATGGCAAGCATCTTCTGGCGAATGACTTCAACACTGTCACCCTCGTAGCAAAGTTCAAGTGGTTTATTTTTAATGGTTTCGTAAACTGTTGTCTTACTGATGTCTGAATTTCGCAGTATAGCTCTCTGGATATCCCCTATGCTTAATAGAGAAAAGAATCTTTTATTGTGATAAACGATTAACAGTTTACGCTTGATTTCGTCCATCTGCTTAATCCCTGACATAAGGGTTTCGTCTGATGATATGATGAGCTTTTCGTTCAGCATGATGATGTTTTTAATGTGGACTGGATTGTGTTTACTACCAGATCTACCCCATCAAAGGAAAGGTCCGGGTAAAGGGGTAGTGTCAGTTCCCGCTCCGATATTTCATCAGCAATTGGAGTTGCGTTAAGATTCAAAGACTTAAAAGCACTGAACTGGTGAAATGAGGGATAATGAATGCTAGATTGAATACCAGCTTCCTTAAGGGAGTTAATCAAGTTAATTCTGTCTACTACTTTGTTGAGAAGAACAGGAAGTATATGATAAGAAGATTCTGAATTTTGCGTTTTGGAGAAAGGCATTTTAAGCCACTCCGTAGCACTAAGCTTAAGCCTGTAATAATTGGTAATGGCTGCCCTGAGTTTATTTGCCTTTCCCAGTTTTGCCAGCTGAGCCAGCCCCAGTGCCGCATGTATCTCATCGGACCGGAAGTTAAGCCCTGGTCTTAAAACATCATATGAAATGGCCCTTCCCTTATGCCTGTCAAGAGTAAGGGACGACATACCATGTGAACGTATATGCCTGAGTGTCTGATTTAAATCAGGGTTCCTGGTTGATAACATTCCCCCTTCACCCATCGAAAGGTTTTTGTTTGAGAAGAAGCTAAAGCATCCAATATCACCTATGGTCCCGCAAACCCTTCCTTTATATTTTGCTGCCGGGGCATGAGCGACATCCTCTATAAGAAAAAGTTTATGTTTCTGACATAATTCAATAATCGGATCCATATCGCATGGGTAACCGGCATAATGAACTACCATAACTGCTTTGGTACGAGGTGAGATGCATCGTTCAATGGTTTCAGCCGATATGTTCCAGTCATCAAATGAGGTACAATCGGCAAGAACAGGTTTGGCGCCAGCCATAAGTGTAACATTCAGATCAGCAATAAATGTAAGCGAAGGAATAATCACCTCATCACCCTCCTTTAATCCAAGGGCTAAAACAGCCATATACAATGCCGCTGTGCAATTTGAAACAAAAGTACATTGTACTTCAGGATGATTAAGCATCTGCTGAAATTGTTGTTCAAAGGTAATGGTCCGCTCTCCCATGGTAAGCCATTTACTATCCAAAACATCCTGAACTGCTTTTGATTCGGCACTATCGTAATTGAGTTCAAAAAGAGGAATCTTCCACATGGCTAACGGTTATAAATGTTCGATTTATATTTTTTCAGGTTATTGCTGTCCATGAACCAATTTATAGTCTCGGTAAGTCCCTGGCGAAAAGTATAACATGGTGAATAATTGGTTAAATCACGGATCAATTTATTGTCACCCAAAAGTCTGAACACCTCTGAATTCTCAGGGCGAATTCGTTGTTTATCTGTTACAAATTGCACATCGCTCTGCATAATTTCTTTAATGAGCTTCAGAGTATCTCCTATTGAAATCTCGCAATTTGAAGCAATGTTAATCTCTTTTCCTACAGTACTATTGGTTTCAGCTATGGCTAAAATTCCCAGACAGATATCTTTAACGTAATTGAAGTCGCGGGTTGGTGTTAAGTCACCCAATTTAATCTCCTTCAATCCTGATGCAATTTGCGATATGATGGTTGGAATTACAGCCCGGGCTGATTGACGCGGACCATAGGTATTGAATGGTCGGGCAATGGTAACAGGAAGTTCAAAAGCATGATAAAAGCTCATAGCCATGGCATCTGCTCCGATCTTTGAGGCAGAGTATGGCGATTGAGGCTGGCGGGGGTGTTTCTCATCAATAGGAACATATTGAGCAGTTCCGTAAACTTCTGATGTAGAAGTCTGAATCAGCCTTATTTTACCATTTTCGAATGCAGCCTGTACGACATTTAATGTTCCCTTCACATTTGTATCAACGTAGCTGTCAGGGGCAATGTATGAGTATGGGATTGCAATTAAAGCTGCCAGATGGAACACTACATCAACATCACAGATAAACTTTTTGCAGAAATGTGGATCGCGTATATCTCCGGTAATTATCTCAAGATCCGGATGCTTTGGAATATCTTCGAGCCATCCCCAGTAGTTAAATGAGTTGTATTGTGCCAATGCTTTAATCTTGTATCCATGATTCAACAGCAGTTCCACCAGATGAGAACCTATGAAGCCATCAGCTCCTGTGACAAATGCACTTTTCATGCGTTATCTTTTAAAATAGAGAACCGGAAGTTTTAGCGTATAAATATAAGCATAAAAATATGTTGGCCGATAACGGATCGCGCTGAAAAGCATAGAGTAAGCTTTCCCAAGATCTTTAGCATATAATGCATACTTACGTGCCAGCTTCCGTGCAACATGATGATAAAGACCCAACTCCCGGATGCGGGTCTCGTGCTTTTCCATGAATTGAACCTCACCTTTAATAACTGATGCCATATTGTCTGAAATACGGTTCCCGGAGTTAAGATACATCCTGGTGTTGCACCCTTCAATGAAATCAATTTTATATAATCGGGCTACCCTCACCAGAAAGTCTAAATCCTGTTGAGATGCCATCTGCTCATCGAATCCTTCCACTTTTTCGATTACCTCTTTGCGTATCGAAAAACCAGATGTACTTGATCCCAACCCCTTTAAGTTTGTAAATAAGAATTTTTCGAGACCCCCTTTCACTTTAGGATGCACCTCTGAAACCTTTTTATCGCCAAAAAAGTAATCCACTCCGACATAGCATAAGGCCAAATCACCCGCTGATGTGAATTTTTCAAACTGTTTTTGAAGGTTCCCGGGGTGCATCTCATCGTCAGAATCGAGGAATGAGATTATTTCAAATCGGGCAAGATTTATACCTTTGTTCCTGGCTACATTTGGTCCTGAATTCTTTTCAAGCTTATAATATTTAATCCGCTTATCTTTTAAGGTATAGGAATAAACTACTTCAGATGTATTGTCGCTAGAAAAATCATCAATGATAAAAAGCTCCCAGTTTTGAAAAGTCTGAGCGATGATGCTATCAATTGCCCTTGGAAGTATTTTCGCGCGGTTGTATGTAGGGATAATTACTGATATTCCGGTGTTCATTGTTTTAAGTGTTTTATATCCGAATGGAATCTCTTTGCTCAAAAAAACGACAATCAAAATGTAAAGTTGCAAACCTTCATGTTCTTCAGTTTTTATGGGTAATTTATATGAGGGCCTTATACAAATTCATATACTTTTTAGCAACCTGATCAGATGAAAACAATCTGGCATGTTCTAATCCCTTTTCAACCAAAGAAGATCTTAATTTTTGATTTCCGGTGATTTGCAGAATTGCATCACCAATTTCATCAGGATTTTGCGGATCAACATATATACTCCCGGGTCCACCGGTTTCTTCAAAGCAGCCTCCTTTGCTTGTAATTACAGGAGTTCCCGAAGTAATAGCTTCAAGTATCGGAATACCGAAACCTTCAAAAAATGAAGGATAGATAAAACATAATGCATTCTGATACAGAGCAGGAAGTTCATCATTATTAACCTCCTGTGAAAATATGATGATATTCATTTTGTTGTTTTCTAAAAATGGTTTAATAGTTTTATGGTAGTAGTCGGTTTTACGACCAATGGCAACCAGAGGAATTTCAATTTTTTTTGCCTTCAGAGATTTAAGGATGTTAAGGAGATTTTTTCTTTCCTCAATGGTTCCCACATAAAGCAAATAATTATCAGGTAGCCTATATTTAAACTTTATGTTTTGATATTTCTCATCAGGGATCTTCTTTTGAAAAATAGGGTTGCAACCCTGAAGTATTACTTCAATTTTTTCAGAGTCAACATCAAGAAAATGGACCAAATCATCCCTGGTTTGTGAACTAATAGCCACAATTTTGTCGGCAACCTTGCAAGCGTATTCCATCTTCTTCCTGTAAATATATACGTTTATCTGGCCATAGAAGTCAGGGAACCGTAAGAAAATCAGATCATGAATAGTAACTACAGTTTTAGCCCCTGTTTTTTTTATGCCTGCAGGCAATTCCTGACTGAGCCCATGAAAGATATCCGGTTTTATCCTTTTAATGTCGTTTGTCATAAAGAAAGAGCGCCATAACGGATGGATCAATTGATGAACAAATAAGCCTGGCGTAATCAATCTGAATTTATCTTCATTCGCAAGGATAAACCTGTTTTTTGTTTTAGGTGTAAAAAGGTAATAGGTATTTTCCGGATAATTTTCCGTGAGAGCAAATAAAAGGTTACGGCTGTAATTACCTAATCCGCTTGAGTTGAAAAAGGCACGTTTGGCATCAAATCCTATTGAAATCAGATTTTGTTTTTCTTCACTAAGTGTTGTCACAGTTTAGGCTATCTCAGGTACAAAGATATTTTCTTACTATTCAAAGTTACAGTTTATTATTTTCAATCATGAGTAGCATCAGTCATGAATAATTTGTAAATTAACAAATAGTTTTTTTTTAAAACCTGTTAAATAGTTAGAGATTCCTCATTCATCCCGCACGGCGGGATTCATTCGGAATGACACTTTTTTTAAAAGAGTAGGGAGGAACAGAGGCGATTTGCTCGGACAAATCGCCTCTGTTCCCCTCCCTGACGCTCTTAACATGTTGTCATTCCGAACGTTAGCGAGGAATCTCTTTCATTTTATCATTTTCTTCTTCTTCGCTGTTCTCCTCTGCTCCTTTATTTTCCTCCATCCATTCATAAACAGGCATCTGTGGCCCTTCTTTCCTGTACCAGACAGCAAGAACAATACCAGAGAAAAATCCAAGCATGTGCGATTCCCATGAAACATTTTTATAAACGCCGGGAAAGATTCCCCATACCATTTGGCCATAAAGAAAAACAATCAGCAGCGATAACGCTATCAACCTGAAATATTTACGTATTATTCCGCTGAAAAACAGAAATGAAGCCAGTCCATATACTATCCCGCTTGCTCCAATGTGCCAGGCATTTCTGCCCCCGAACCAAACCAGGATGCCAGTCAACAAATATGTCCACAAAAATACTTTCAGCGCTATTTCAGAATAAAAATAAAACAGAGCAAGAGAAAGAAATAAAAGCGGTAATGAATTGTTAAACAGATGCTTAAAATCAGCATGGATGAATGGAGAAAAGATTATTCCGGGTAAACCACGTAATGACAACGGGTAAATTCCAAAATTTGAAAAATTGGTTTCAAAAAGCACTTCAATTATTTTCACCATCCACATGAAAAAAATAAATGTCCCGGGAATGATTAAGCTCAGCAAGAGTTTTTTCCTGTAGAATTTACCTTCTGTTGATATTTCAAATTTATTCTCAGGCATTTTAATATTCCGGACTTAGCTTATTATCTTTTTTGTTACACAGAGAGCCACAGACCTGCCTGCCGGCAGGCAGGGAAGCACAGAGGACCACAGAGAAAAACCTCTGTGGTCCTCTGTGTATCTCCCCGGCAGTCTGGCTCCTTCGCTAAAATAGCCCACAGGGCTATTTCTTTACGCTCGGCCCTGGATTTCCTCTGTGTAAGTTTTTCAAAATCAATCTAATCTTTACCTGGAAAAACAATTGCGGCAGCGTTTCGTATCCTGTCAAGCGTTTTTATCAGATCGAGACTGAAGGAAAGCGGAACAACCGGGCTTTCAGTTCTGCCTTCATCAAGGCACTTCATTACTTCTTCGGCTTCCCAGTGATAACCCATAGCCGGCGGACTGAAAACAAATTCCTGCCTTTCCATTCCATGCAAATCAAGAATAACTTTCTGATTCATATCCCTGCCACGGCTTACCGTCATATTGCCTTTTTCGCACAAGATTCTGCAACTTATTCCGGTGCTTGTTCTGAAGGAGCTGTACAAAGTTGCCATCCGTCGATCATTATATTTAAATATAACGCTTATTGAATCTTCTGATCCTGAATCGGCAAATAATGCTGTGGCTTTGATTTCATCCGGAACACCAATAAACGTAAGAGCATCTATCACGGGGTAAATGCCAATATCAAGAAGCGAACCTCCGCCGAGAGCAAGATTAAATTTCCGGTCGTTTGGATCATAAGGAGGAATGAACGTGAAATACCCATGCAGATGTACTATTCTTCCTAACGCACCTGATTTCAGAATTTCGTGAGCTTTTTTATAAAAGGGTTGAAAGGGCGGCCATAATGCTTCCATAAGAAAAAGATTCTGTTTCCTCGCTTCATTGATCATCTCCTCAACCTCCCGTGTGTTAATAGCAAAAGCTTTTTCGCAAATCACATTTTTCCCGTTTCTCAGGCATAGTAATGTATGTTCATAATGATGGGAATGCGGCGATGCAATATATACCACCTCAACATCCGGATCAGCAGCAAGCTCTTCATAGCTGCCGTAATATTTCTTAAATCCAAATTCGTTTGCAAATTGTTTTGCACGCTGAAGGTCGCGTGAGCCAACAGCATATAATTCGGCATTGCCAAGCAATTTTATTCCCGTTGTGAACTTGGCCGACATCTTCCCTGGTGCAAGAATACCCCATTTGTGACTCTTCATTTCTTTTTTTGTATAAATATATGGATTCCTGAATTATTTATACCCCCTCTCTGGTCCGTCAGCTGACGGACCATCTCCCCCAATGAGGGAGAAAATTCTTCATTATTACTGCAATTAATATAAATATTTGGAATTTTTTCCCCCTCTCAGGGGGAATGAAAAGGGGGTTTTTTGAAAAAAATGTCCCCTTTGGGGGGAATGAAAAGGGGGTTTTTGAAAAAAATTGCCCCTCTCCTGGGGAAATTAAAAGTTGGTTTTTGATAAAAAAATAACAACTTTTAAAAGAAATTGAAAAATAATTAAAATTTTTTAATTTATAATTTACTCATTATCTGTCTATTATAAAAAATATTTAATAATGTTAATAATTATTTAGTACTATGTATTGCATAGTATTAATATTTATATATCTCTTTGCATCGTCATGTTATTTGTAATGTATAGTAGTAAAAATTTTAAAGAACTATGAAGATAACTGTCAGCATTAATCTCGGAGGCTATTCTTTCAACATCGATGAAGATGCCTATTCCGACCTGAAAAGATACTTGAAGAACCTTGAGCTTCACTTTGCAGGTGAAGAAAGCTCATCTGAAATTCTTTCAGATATTGAAGCAAGGATGGCGGAACTGTTCCGCGGTAAACTAACGACTTACAAGCAGGTTATTACCATTGAGGATGTTCACCAGGTTATATCTGTTATGGGAACACCTGAAGACATATCAGCTAACGAAAGCACCTCAAACCGTGAAAAATTTGCTTCTCCCGGCTATCATAGGATGTATCGCGATCCTGATCACAGGATAATCGGTGGTATATGTGCAGGTATTGCAGCCTATTGGAATATTGAGGTCTGGATTGTAAGGTTGATTTTCTTCTGCCTTGCAATGATGGGAGTCGGAGTACTTATTTATTTCATTTTATATATTGTTCTCCCTGAGGCAAAGACCACAGCTCAGAAGATTGAGATGAAAGGTGAGCCGGTCAATATTCACAATATCAAGGAATCTGTAAAAAAGGAATTTGAGAATGTCAGAAAAAACATGAATCTGTAAGATGCAAACCAGGAAGGCTGATTACAAAATGTAAAACTTAAAAATTATAATTATGGATCTGGAAAATACAAAAGCACAGATGCGCAAGGGAATCCTGGAGTACTGCATACTTTCAGTATTATCGAGGAGTTCCTGTTATGCAAGCGATATTATTAAAGAACTTAAAGAGGCAAAGGTAATTGTGGTTGAAGGAACTCTTTACCCGCTTCTTACCAGGCAGAAAAATGCCGGGTTGCTCAGCTACCGCTGGGAGGAATCGCAACAGGGCCCGCCCCGTAAATATTATGAACTCACCAAAGAGGGCAGGGAATATCTCGCTGATCTTGACAATTCGTGGGATGAGCTTGTTGAATCAGTAAATATGATCCGTACGAGATAACTATTTATTAATCAACTAAAACTTAAAACCATGGATAAGACAATAAATATAAATCTCGGCGGAACTCTTTTTCAGATAGATGAAGAGGCATACCGGATTCTTCGCGATTACCTGCAGTCAATCGATATTAGGTTCCGAAATGTTCCCGGAGGTAATGAAACAATAGAAGATATTGAATCGCGAATTGCTGAAATATTCCAGTCACAGCGAGGCACAGCCGGAGTTATCTCAAAAGAGAATGTAAATGATATGATCGCTATAATAGGGAAACCTGAAGATTTTGATCAGATTGGAACAGAATCCAGGACACAAGGATCTTCATACAGTCATCCCGGACCAAGAAAGAGATTGTTCAAAAATCCTGAAAATTCAGTTATCAGTGGTGTCTGCGGAGGCATTGGAGCTTATCTTAATACTGATCCTGTCTGGGTAAGAATCCTGTTTGTGATTTTCACATGTTTCTTCGGATTTGGTTTTTTCGTTTATCTCGCTCTCTGGATAGCACTGCCATCTGCTCAGACCGATTCACAGAAAAGAGAGATGTACGGAGGTCAGCATAACCTGGCAATGCCCCAGGAATGGGACCAGAACACAGGGAGCAAAGCCGGTCACGTTATTAATGAGGTCTTCATGGCGATTGGTAAGGTTTTGTTTATTATAGTAAGAATATTTTTAATTGCCCTTGGCGTTTGCCTTGTACTTACAGGGTTTCTTGCTCTCCTGACATTTATAATGGTCTTCATTTTCAAGTATCCCGGTGCCTTCTCAACTGATGCTCTGGGAATGAACCTGAGCTATCTGCCTGATTTTCTTAATTAAATAATCACCCCGCAATTGGTTCCCTGGGTAAAAGCATTGATCATTATGGTTGTTACCCTGCCGCTCCTGGCTTTAATTTACGGAGGGATAAGAATGATATTCTGGTTCAGGGCAAGGGATGGTTATATCTGGCTTATCGGTTTAGTATTGTGGGTAATGAGCGCGGCTGCTCTTTCAATTATTCTTTTTAATGAGGGCATCGGGTTTTCTGAAGCCGGAACAACATCATTACAGAAGTCTTTCAAGGAAGTACCTGATACATTGTATATAAGGTCAGGGATGAAAATTTCCGATCTAAAGGTTGATCATGAAATAACTGTTCCCGGTGAAGAAAATGATGTTGTCTATATATCTGACGAGAAAAAGGAGATTTATTTCCGGACCAGCCTCAATATTGAAACTGATGAGGGAAATTCAGCGAGTGTTGAGATCAGAAAACGTTCTTGCGGACGCAGTATTTCTGATGCAATGAAAAAATCTGAAAGGTTAATATATAATTCCCGCATTTCCGGAAATACAATCTATCTGGACGAATTCTTTACAATCCCGGCAGATTCAAATTGGTCTTTTGACTATGTCTCTGCAACGGTTCATGCACCAAAAGGAACAATAATTTATATGGATAAAACAGTTGAGTTTCTATATTATTCGCACGAAGCAGATTTTGTGACAGATTCTAAACACAGGTTCTGGAGGATGACTGAGGACGGACCTGAATACATAGAACCTGGTCAGAATAATTAATAGCTTCCTGGTTTTTCATTCCTAATATTTTCATGACTTCCGGTGCCGGTTTTCCGGTACCGGATTTTTTTATGCGCTATGAGTTCAAAGTTTTTAATTCAATGTTTAAGCTTATTGCAAACAAAATAAATTTTTATCGCAATCTTGTTTTATTTAAATTCGTCATCACAAAAATTAACCAAACTGCCTTAATATGAAGAAAATTTTTCTTGTGTCTCTTTTGGCACTTATTTTTTTCAGGGCTAATTCCCAGAAAACAGGTATTGAATCAGACACAACCCGAAAGGATGCTCTTAATGTTTATTTCTCTTATGTGAGCAGCTTTATAAAGAAAGAAATTACGTTTATTAATTATGTTCGCGATTTAAAAGAAGCTGATGTCTATGTTATTACCACCTATGAAGAGACAGGTTCCGGTGGAGATTCATATACCTTCTTCCTGGTGGGACAAAACAGGTGTGCAGGAATGAATGATACAATAAAAGTGACAGCTTCTCCTGATGAAACTGAAGATATAATCAGAACAAAACAGGTGAACGCCCTGAAGATGGGATTTATGCGATATGTACTCAAGACGCCCCTTGCTAAGTATTTTGATGTGAAATTTACATTACCAGTTAAGGAGACGATTGAAACTGATAAATGGGACAACTGGGTATTCAAAACCAATTTATCCGGATCATTAAGCGGTGAACGAAGGTACAAATCGACTAGCCTTCGAGGATACTTATCTGCAAACAGAATAACGGAAAAATCGAAGTTTCAGACATATCTGAGCCTCTCATGGTCAAAAGAAAAATATGAATTGACTGACAGTACTTTTGAATACAGTTTTACAAGGTCCCAGAGTGCAAGTCTTTATTATGCCAAATCACTTAATAATCATTGGTCAGCAGGTATCTCAACAATATTAAGTGCATCAAGTTATGGTTATTATGATTTAAGTTACCTTTTAACTCCGGCAATTGAATATGATATATTCCCTTATTCTGAATCCACCAGACGTCAACTGAGGATAATGTATGAAGCAGGATATAGATATAATGATTATTCAGACACGACAATTTATAACAAACTTACACAGCATCTCTGGTTGCATGAATTATCGGCTTCGTGGCAGGTAGTCCAGAAATGGGGTTCTGTTGATTTTATGTTATCGTGGAGCAATTATTTTCATGACTGGTCCAAGAATAATTTCAGTGCCTATCTGTATTTGTCTATCCGCATTTTTAAAGGTCTTACAATTGATTTCTCAGGGCAAGCTTCAATTGTAAATGATCAGTTATCGCTTCCGAAGGCAGGAGTTTCCGATACCGACATTCTGACAAGAAGAAAGATGACAGAAACCAAATATGAATATTATGGATATTTTGGTTTCTCATATACATTCGGATCAATTTACAATAATGCTGTAAATCCAAGATTTGGCTGGTGATTTAAATAGAAATGAAAGAACTAAGGATTTTTGTAAAAGTCAATCCAATCGTGAGTTTATTGCAAACAGCCGCTGATATTCATGCTTCCCTCTCTGGTAGATAAAAATTTTTATAAATGTTTCTAAAATTCAATAAGCCTTGTTCAGGAATAACTCTTTGCTGTCAGCTACAAACATCCTTGTAGTTATTGAATATTCGCCTTCAACAGGATCAGGATAAGTCAATTCAATATAGAATGCTCTGAATCCTGAAACCGGAAAATCTACTTTAACCTTTATTTCAGAGAAATTGTCAAATTCAATATTCCTGTCAACAAATTTATCATTTCTGAAATCCTGATCAGGTGAATCACAAATCCATAGTGTTGCTTTTTTTAGTTCCAGTGATGCTTTAATTACCAGGTCTGCTTTTGTACTGTCGTAACTGACCTGCCATTCACAGATATGATGCTGCCTTTTATAAATCACAGTGTTGAAAAATGCACTGAGCGCCTTTATAACACCCGTCTTGTCGCCCATTTCATGCCCGACATTAGGCTCATAGTGAATATAGTTTTCACCAGGCAGATCATCGTAGTAATTTTTAATTGCATCAACCGGCCAGTATTCATCGTTAGTGCCTATAATGATCAATTTAGGCATTGTTAGATTCTTCCTGTATGAATAAGGATCTATCATGGCTACAAGGTCTTTACCATCAGTCGAATTCAGGTCCTGGGCAATTCCCAGCTTTACATAATCTTCGATCTGATCGCTATAGTCGCCCCATACAACTTTCTGATAGTCAACATTTACCGGCATATTCAACACATCAATTACCATCGGTGCGATTGCTGAAACTCTCGGATCCTGTGAACCGGTAAGCCATGTCGTCCAGCCTCGTTTTGAAGCTCCGGAAACTACAAATCTGTTTACATCTTGTTTTAACTCCTTTCTGGTATATTGCTGAACTGCATCCATTGCTCTTATTGCACTTTTTGTCATAGGAAAGAGCAAAGGCCATGTAAAATCCCTGTCGTTTTTAAAACTGTGAAGTGTGAAAGAGATCAATGCGTCTTCAGTCAGATCATTATATAATGGCTGGTTTGGAATTTGTGAAAGAATAGCAACAATTGCCTTGTTTTTAGTTGCGATTGAAGCCATTATTTTAAATAATTCATCATCTTTACCTATCCATTTTGGCTCTCCGTCCTTATTGCTGCCACCTGTGATAAAAAGTAATGCGCCATCAGTATCAATTTCTGCCGGTGCAATAATAGTCAGCTGATGAACCCACTGGTTATCACGCCATTCCTGGGAAGCCAGCTTAAGAACAACGATTTTTAATCCTGCAAGTTCAAACTTCTCTTTTATCTCCCACGAAAATGATTTGTCTTTGCTTTCCAAATAGCTCTGAAGTGCATTTTCAGGTGTAATAATGTTTTTCTTTACCGAACAGGCGGTAAGTACTACGAGTAAAGCAATGCTTATAATAATATTCCTTTTCATTATTATTATTTTAAAGATTCATATAAAAAGATTTCGAATTTAGGATTTTTTCCGTTAATTTATATTGTCTTACAAATGACATTTTTGCGTACAGTTATTTCAAAAAAATAGTATTTTGCACTAAAATTCGGTGATGATTGATCTTGAAGCTTTATTTAAAATAACATACGGATTATTTATTGTCTGCTCAGGTGATAAATCGCGCGGTAATGGATACATATCCAATACAGTATTCCAGGTTACTGCCGATCCGCCACAGTTTGCAATATGTTGCAGTAAAAATAATTTTACTGCTGAATTCATAAAAAAAACCGGTGTATTTTCCGTTTCCGTCCTTGAGCAGGAAACTCCGCCTGAATTACTGGGTCGTTTCGGTTTTAAGAGCGGCAGGGATTTCAACAAGCTCGAGGGAATGTCAGTAAAGTATGGAGAAACGAATGTCCCTATTGTGCTCGATTCTTCGCTGGCATACATGGAATTTAGTGTAACTAATACTGTTGAAGCAGGAACTCACCTGATATTCATCGGTAAGCTGATACAATCGGTTCTTCTGGATAAAACAAAAGAGCCTCTTACATATCAGTATTACAGGCAGGTCAGAAATGGTACAGCTTCGAAAAATGCACCGACATATATTGACAAATCGAAGCTGGAAGCTGTCAAAGCATCAGTGTCATTTAAGAAATACAGATGTATGTGCTGCGGATTTATTTATAATGAAGAAAAAGAAAAAATTAGATTTTCTGATCTTCCTGACAGCTGGAAATGTCCTGTTTGTTCTGCTGAAAAATCTGATTTTATTGAAGTTTAACTAATAAAAATAAAAGCTATGTCAAATTCACTTAAAGGTACTAAAACAGAACAGTGTCTGTTAAAATCATTTGCCGGCGAATCGCAGGCGCGCAATCGTTACGAGTTCTTTGCCAGTGTTGCAAGGAAAGAGGGTTTTGAACAAATTGCTAATATTTTCCAGGAGACAGCCTTGCAGGAAAAAGAGCATGCCAAACGATTCTTTAAATTTCTCGAAGGTGGTGCAACTGAGATAACAGCCTCATACCCCGCCGGAAAGATCGGAATTACAAAAGAAAATCTTAAAGCCGCAGCTGAAGGAGAGCATGAAGAATGGAGCGAACTCTATCCTCATTTTGCTGAAGTTGCGAAAGCCGAAGGATTTCCTGAAATTGCAACAGCATACAAAATGATCTCCAAGGTCGAAGCAGAACATGAGCGCAGATACCTGAAGCTTTTACGGAATGTTTCAGAGGACAAAGTATTCATGAAAAATGGTAAGGTATGGTGGAAATGTATTAATTGCGGATATGTTTATGAATCAGAAAAAGCGCTTGAAACATGCCCTGCATGCCTCCACCCAAAAGCATTTATGCAGCTTAGAGAAGAAAATTACTAGTTCAATTAATACTATAGATTATGAATGCAAAAGCATTGCTGTTTTACTTGTTAAGTATTATTTCGCTAGTCATTGCGGTGATCCTTTTTTTCAAATGGCTTGATTTAAAATTTTTGGTGCCTCTGGCCTTAGCAATAGCTGCTGTAGTGTTTTTTTACCAGGGTTCAATGGCATCTAAAAAAGGAAAAGTCTGATCCGTAAAATCATGAATGTCATCCGTTTCAGCTAAGGCCGACGTATGGTATTTGATTTATAATATAAGAAATGGTAACAGAAATTCTGGTTGTCCTATTTATTGCCGCACTTCTCGGATATATTGTTTTCCTGCATATTCAGCTTACAAAAAAGAATATATTCATCGAATCGACAATTAAACGTCTTTCAGGAACTGAAAAGAGCTGGAATACTGAAGAAATGATGAGGTTTCTTCACGAAATGAAGAAAGTCAGCTATTACAGCTCGTTCTTTACCGATAAACTATTCGAAGAAAAACCAATGCAATTCCTTCTTGAAAATGAAAAAGATATAAAAACTTATATTCATTATACAAAAGAGGAAAAAGATGCAAGGAATATCCTGAAAGAAGGATTCAGGTTTGCTGATTCATTTTATAAGACTGCATTACCTGTAACAAATGATAAGCTTGATCTGCTGATAAAACATAACGGCCGTAAATCGTTCGGGAAATACCTTATTATTCTTTGTCTTTCCGATAAAATAGTCAATCATTATTCTGCTGAACTGAATGAAAAAGGATTAAAAAGCTATTCTGTCGAAAACGTGCTGACTGTAGCACCTCCATTCAGAAATGAAAATGCAGATATTGTTTATCAGCTTTCGAATAAGTTTGTAAAAGGTTATATTAATTATCAGACCGGTGAAATAACAAAAAATCCGGATTATGACCCGTTATATGATTCGCCGGTATTTGAAAAGAATCTGGAGCTGTTAAAACAAAAATACCTTAATTAAACATCCTCTATTTTATTAATTATTAACCACTTGTAATATGAAAAAATTAATATTATTTCTCTTAACAATAAGTTTTATTCTTGTTAATCCTCTTAGTGCACAGACTATTCTGAAAAAGGCAGGCAGAGCAGTTTCAAATGAAGTACCTGGAGCAAACGGATCTGACAACAGTGCCAGTTCAAAAACCAGTGATCCTGAGCCTTCATGTGCCTGCGATAATGCAGAGCTCATTGTCGATCTCGGAGGAACCCTGAAGTTGAACTATAAAGAAACACATATCAGTACTATGGATGATGGATCACTTCTTCTGAAGGACCTGATTTCAGGTAATTACTACATCGTGAAAGGTACTTCTACGACGGGTCCGATATCGGCCGGCGATCCGAGGCTTGCCGGTTTTGATGAGGTGGATGAAAACTCAGGAAAAGATCAGTTATTACTCCTATATAAAGGTTATATAAGCAAATCGGGCGATAAATATCTTATCACTTTTGGTGGGAAGAATTATGGACCCTATGCTCAGATTGATAAATTCGTTATCACTAAATCAAAAGATAAATTTGGGGCACTGGCTGTTGAAAACGTTATTGCAAGCGAAATGGATGGGAAGGCTATGGATGAAGCAATTAAAAATGCAAAAACCGATCAGGAGAAAATGGCGATTGCAATGAAATATTCGCAGCAGATGCAGCAAAAAATTATGAAGGGATGCGGACCTGCCAGCATGATGCAAAAATTTATCACAAATGTATCAGGCTCAACCTATGATCCTGCAACTCAGTTCGGATATACCCTGAACGCTGAAATGAAATATGATGAGATCCTTTTATCATCTTACAATACAGTTATTGACCTGCAGGGAAAAACCATAATAAACCTCAAACCTGAACATACAGGCGTAACAAATATTTTTGTAAACACTGCAAATACAAAATATGCCGTTTATAACTATGGCGAAATTTCTTTCAGTGATGGAACAGGCCTGAAAGATTTATTTAATCCTCATCTTATCAAAGTAAACGGCCAGACTTACCTGGCATATATGTATTACTCCCCGAAGAGGAATGCAATAATGCAATGTAAAATTCCTTTCTAGACTGACAGATACCTGCTAAAGTGATTAAGAAAAAGACAGGAAGAATTGTTCTTGTTTTGATTCTCATTGCCGGATTACTTAAAACCGGAATAGCTCAGTCATTGAATTATGCTGAAATTTTTGGAGGCGACTGGCAGAAAGCTCTGACATTCATTGAAGAAAATAACAGCTGGATAAAACCTGTATTAAAAAAATACAATATCCTTTATGAGGAGGCTGTTGCCGTTGTCTTCCCGGAACTTGTCCGCTATTCTGCACTGCGCGATAAAATGGAAACTGCCCTTCTTAAAACCCTCTATCGCAATCTTGGTGATGATTATGCTGATTTCTCAATTGGGGTATTCCAGGTGAAGCCATCTTTTGCGGAAAAGATTCATGAAAACGCTTCTGTGGCAAAGAATAAAAAAATTAAAAATCTTTTAAAAAACCGATCAGCATATCCCGATGAAAAAGCTTTTCGTGCTTCGATTGTCGCTGATCTGGAGGACCCTAAAACAGAATTAAATTTTATTATTGCCTTTTTAAAAATTTGCGAAAATCGCTTTATAATTAATTGGCCTGATGAAGCTTCGAAAATAAAATTTCTTGCAACTGCTTATAATACAGGCTATTGGAAAAGTTTTGACGAGATAAAAGCAATGACCGATAAGAAATTCTTTAATACGAAACTTTTCAAAACAGAGAATTATTCCTATGCAGATGTAGCATTATACTGGTATAACCAATATGCCAAAAAAAGTGAAAAATAATCAATAAATCTCTTTTTGTTCTTTGTGCGTACTTTGTGAATTCTAAGACATAAACAAGTTTATTAAGCAACTTTATGTTGATAGGTTATTACATAGGGTGTTTGCCTTTTTACAACTGCAAATACCCTGTTTACTAATTTACAGCT